>DXZL01000080.1 GCA_019419725.1 Veillonella sp.
GCCTCCGGAGAGGTAGTAGACTTTGCTGGATCCAATGTGGATGGTTCCTGCTCAATAACATATCGGATTGTATGCTCATCAATTGGTTGTTCCCCGCGAGGATAACCAAATACAAACAAGAGCACACTCACCCCAAGAGCAAGGACCATGAGTTTTAACAAATTTCGTTTATCCATCATGGCAATGCTTCCTCTACAAATTCTTTCATGATACGCCCTACTCGAGCGCCTAACTCTTTACCTCGGTCATTATCAATATCGCTCATCAAAAGGATAAAGCAAAAATGACCTCTAAACGTTTCCAATATGCCCCCATCATGCTCTACGCGATTAAGGGATCCTGTTTTATGGTGAAAGCGTACATCTTCCCCCCAATAAAATGGCAAAATATCACGGAATTGTTGGCGACCTAAAATGTTCCACATTTCTCGGCCATAAAAATCTCTATCGCGACATTCAAAAATATGTTTATAGAGACGAGCTAACGCCATAGCAGTCATACGATTATCACGGCCTTCGGCGAGAGCTTCAAAGTCCATCATCATGCGATTTAGTTCTATCTCATCTACACCAAGCTGTTCTGCACGAGCATTAATATTTTCCATTCCAAGAACTGTAATGAGCAAATTTGTCGCCATATTATCGCTGAGAACCATCATAAGACGGCATAACTCAAGATAGGTAAAGCTATGCTTTGCTACTAATTCTTGTAAAGCACCACCACCTTCAACACGAGGTGTTCTAGATAGTGGAACTGTGTCATTAAGGTCTAACTGTTCAGTACGAGCTAAATGGAACACATACTCCATGATGAGTACCTTAATCAAACTTGCACTAGAATGTACCGTATTCTCCCCTTTAGAAGCGATAATAGTCGGTTCCTCTTCATCGTCAAATTGTAGTACTGCATAGGATATATTCCCTTTTGGTGCTAATTCTTTGATAACTGTATCCAGTTGATGCTCCAAGGACTTGCCAACAAGTAACTTTTCCATACTATTCTCCCATTATATGTGCCAGCATGCGATGCGGCGATCTGCCCAATCGCGAAGAGGCGGACGTTCTGCAAAGCAACGACCTTCTGCTTCTGGGCATCGGCCACTAAACAAACAACCTTTTGGTGGATCTAGTGGATTTGGTGGGTCCCCTTTAAGCGGTGCTCCAATTGGAGCATGAGGTATAACAGGACCGTTTAAGGCAGTCAAAGCACGAGTATAAGGATGTTGTGGGAATTCATATAAATCCAATGCTGGACCTTCTTCCATAACAGCCCCTAAATACATAACTACCATGCGATGACTGATGTAGCGCACCATATTTAAATCATGAGAAATAAAGAGGTACGAAATACCATGTTGTTCTTGTAATCGTTCAAGTAGGGTCATAATTTGTACTTGAATTGATACATCTAGTGCTGAAATCGGTTCATCGCAGATGATGCACTGTGGCTGCATAATGAGAGCCCGTGCAATACCGATACGTTGACGTTGGCCACCAGACAATTCATGAGCATAACGCTCACCAAAGGACATGTTCAAACCAACTTGATCAAGCACTTCTTTTACACGAATAACACGATCCCGAGGTGTATATTTTGGATCTAGTTCCAATGGTTCCTCTAGAATCGCATTAACTGTAAGACGTGGATTAAGAGATGCATAAGGGTTTTGGAATACCATTTGCATCACCGGATGAACAGCTTTTCGATCCACATACGGATCAATCTGACGACCGTTCATATAAATAGAACCTGATGTAGCTTGATGTAAGCCCATCAAAGTGTAGCCAAATGTAGATTTACCACATCCAGACTCACCTACGATACCAAGGGTTTCCCCTGGTGATTGATATAGACTCACGCCTTGTACAGCGTGTACCGTGTGTTTTGGCTTAAATAAGCCTCCTGACAGAGTGAACTCTTTAACGAGATTGTCAGTTTCCCATACGTAACTCATTAAAGTCCCTCCAACTTAGCTAACCAACATGTAAATTGGTGATTTTCACCAACATTTGTAACCATAGGAATACGATTGCCACAGATGCGCATAGCCCACTTACACCGTGGATTAAATGCACAACCTCGCGGTAAATCAAACAGATCCGGCGGTTGACCTTCAACGGCTTTTAATTCACCATGCCATTTACCTTGTGGTAAAGCAAGTAACAAGCCCAATGTGTACGGATGACGAGGTTCATTAAAGATGCCCTCCACCGTAGCAGATTCAACACATTTACCAGCGTACATTACCATAACACGATCGCAAATTTGAGCAATAACACGTAGGTTATGAGAAATAAAGATAATGCCAATACCAGCTTCTACAGCTAAAGTTTGCATAAGGCGCAAGATTTGAGCCTCTGTTGTAATATCTAGAGCCGTTGTCGGTTCATCACAAATCAAAACCTTTGGACGACCAGCGACAGCCATGGCGATACATACGCGTTGGCGCATACCACCGCTCAACTCATGAGGATATTGAGATAATCGTCTTTCCGGTGTTGAAAGGCCCATCTTCTTTAATAAGTCGATGGCAATCGCTCGTTCATCATAATCGTCACCATACGCATTGGTACGATGGATAACCTCATACATTTGCTCCCCAATCGTCATGATTGGATTCAATGAAGTCATAGGATCTTGGAATACCATGGCAACAGTAGTACCGCGCAATTCATTCCAATCATCTTCAGTGAATTCGAGGCAATCATTACCATCAATCATAAATGTATCGGCTTTGATTTTTGTTTTACCATATGGTAGCAATCCCATTAAGGAATTAACTAGCACAGATTTACCACAACCTGATTCACCAACAATACCTAAAATCTCACCTGGTTGTAAGGAGATATCTTGATTGCGAATAACCCGTAAAGGGCCTTGGAAGGTATCGATGGTAATGGACACATTGCGCACATCAACAATTGCGTTATTCATTATCTATCTCCTTCCTTAGGGTCTAACACATTACGTAAGCCATCACCAAGGAATGCGAAACCAAGCATGGTAACGCTAATGGCAACAGCAGGGAAAATCAATTGGAATGGATAGGAGCGCATGCTACTAATCCCTTCAGAAGCGAGTACGCCCCAGCTCGCCATAGGTGCATTTACACCTAAACCGATAAAGCTAAGGAATGCTTCTGTAAAAATAGCCTCTGGGATGGCCAATGTCAATGTAATGATGATTGGTCCCACGCAGTTTGGCAAAATATGACGCAATAAAATGCGATATTTTGGAATCCCCATCGCTTCAGCAGCAATGATGTATTCTTCGTTTTTAACTTTCAAAATTTGGCTACGTACGATACGGGCCATATTCAGCCAGTACGCAATCCCCAATGCTACGAAAATAGATGTTAAGCCAGGGCCTAGAACAACCATCAACAAAATTACATACAGTAAAAGTGGAATGCCGTACAAAACATCTACAAGGCCCATCATGATGCGGTCAACCTTACCGCCAAGGTAACCTGCAATGCCACCATAGGTAACGCCGATAACAAGATTGATAAACGCCGCTACAAAACCGATAGTTAAGGAAATACGAGCGCCGTACATAACGCGCGTATAAATATCGCGCCCCAATGTATCTGTGCCGAACCAATGACTAAAGCTCGGACTTTGGTTCGCATCGATTAGGGATTGGTCCGCATAGGTATACGGCGAAATTAGGGGGCCTAAAATAGCTAGTACAATCATCACTAAGATGATAGTAGCCCCTACTACGGCCAAGCGATTTACCTTAAACCTTGCCCATTTACTAGGACGTTTTATAAAGCTTGTAATTTCTTCTTGAGGAGTTCGTTCAATAGGTAAAAAATCTTCCTTATTCATCTGTCCCCTCCTCTGTCGTAACACGTGGATCAATTAACGGATAAATCATATCCACCAAAATATTAAGAAATACTACAAGCGCACTATAGAAAATCGTAATACCAAGAATAACCGTATAGTCACGGTTATAGATGGATGTTACGAAATACTGTCCAAGGCCTGGAATCGCAAAGATTGTTTCTACGATAAAGCTACCTGTCAAAAGGCTAGCCGCCAATGGTCCCAAGTACGTAATAACTGGCAAAATAGCATTGCCTAATGCATGACGTGTCAAAATAGTCCAAGAGCCCAAACCTTTGGCACGAGCTGTACGGATATATTCTTGTTGGTACACATCAAGCAAGCCACTGCGCGTTAAGCGTGCAATGAATGCCATAGGTTGTGCTGCTAACGTCAACACTGGTAGAACCATATAAGATGGACCACGCCATAAGGCCACTGGGAACCATCCTAGTTCAAAGCCCACTACATATACAAGAACGGCACCAATAATAAATGTAGGCACGGAAATACCAATGGTAGATAATACGGTAACCGCATAATCAACGATACCATTAGGGCGCATAGCACTAATAGCACCTGCTGCAATACCACCTACTACAGCCACCATTAATGATAATAATCCAAGCTGCGCAGAAATTGGGAATGCATCACTGATAATATCGTTCACACTACGACCTTCATACTTATATGATGGACCCAAATCGCCCGTAATAACACCACCTAAATAATCACCATACTGTTTCCATACAGGATCATCAAGATGATACTTTGCTTCAATACTTGCTTTCACCTGAGGTGGTAATTTCTTTTCAGTTGTAAAAGGTCCCCCCGGTATTGCATGCATTAATGCAAACGTTACGGTAATGATGACCCATAAGATTATGATTGCGCCACCTAGGCGTCGAAATACATACCTTGTCATTGTCACTATCCTCCATAAAAAGTCTATCTGTTTTATTATACTACATTATGAAGTTAATTTCATGAATAACATCATTACATTTACAGAACGCCCTACATAACGTACAATAAAATATATAGTATTTTGGAGGTGTCTATGACAGAAGTACCTAGAGTCTTAACAATTCAAGACATGAGCTCCATCGGCCGTTGTGCCCTAACCGTTATGATTCCAATCATCAGCGCTATGCGTTGCCAAGCGGTTCCATTGGCAACAGCTGTATTGAGTAATCACTTAGAATATCCACACTACGAGTTTGTAGATTTATCGGCACATATGAGAGATTTTATGGACTGCTGGGATAAAAACGAAATCGACTTTCACGCTATTGTAAGTGGTTTCTTGGCATCCCCAGAACAAATTCATCTCGTGGAAGAAGCCATCGATCGTTTCGGTAATAAGGGACAAATGATTATCGTCGATCCTGCTATGGCCGATGATGGTCGCCTCTACTCTATCTATACACCTGATATGGTAGTAGCAATGCGCCAACTTGTTTCCAAAGCGCACATTGTAAAGCCTAATTACACAGAGGCTTGTTTCTTATTAGACATTCCATTCTCGACAGATCCTATTAGTGATGATGAATTGCGTAATCGTTGCAAGCGATTACATCAAATGGGTCCTGATATGGTTATCATGACTAGCGTACCATCCGAAACACATGCGGTCATCGCCGTCTATGATGGGCCAACGGATTATTTAAAAACATATGATATTCCTCTTATTCCTGTAAAAGCTACAGGAACTGGGGATATCTTTACCGCTGTATTATCCGGTGCAGTAATGAGGGGATATTCACCGTATGATGCGGCAGAGCTGGCAATGAATTTTACTACTAAAGCGATTCAAGCCACAGTAGATACTGTAAAATCTATGAAACAAGGTGTAGCATTTGAGCTAGTCTTGCCAGAATTAACTCAACTATAAGCTATAAATAAAGGGGAACTTATGGATTTACTCTATGTTGTATTACGAACACTGCTCATATGTACTGTAGGTTTGCTCATCGCATTCCAAGGTCGACGTATGGGCCTATCGATTTTTAATCTAACGGGACGATTAAATCGACTTCAATTTATCATATGCTTTATCGTGCTAATGATTTTATTCCACATCGTTCATTACATCGATGATCTATTCTTAGACTTTGTTGTATCCTTACCGGCTTATTGGTTTACACGGGTCATCATATGGATCTTATTAGCAGCACTCTTCCCATTGTCCTGCATCTTATTTGGCCGTCGTATTCACGATATCGGCTTTAATGCATGGGCCGGGATTCTCTGGTCAGTAATTATTATTTTCATCAATACTTACTCTGCTGTATCTCCATTCAATTACTTACTGGAACTTTTTGTATGGCTCATCGGCTTCCTCTTTTGGGTATTGCCGGGACAACCGGAACCAAACCAATACGGAAATCCTCCATTTATGCCTGTCAATCGACCAACTTACGAGTCAATGCAACAACCAGGATCTGAATCAGAACGAGAAATTAGAAAAACCGTTCGAAAACGTCGTAAAAAACGGTAAAAAATAAAACAAACATAATAAAAAACGTATCTCTATTTGATCTGCACCCATTTTCTTGGACAGATATAATTAAGCTACTTTTTGAGAA
>DXZL01000081.1 GCA_019419725.1 Veillonella sp.
TTTTAACTACTTTAACTTTAGTGCGAGCACCAACGTTTTCGTTGTTAGCTTTAATAAGTTCACCCTTACGAACATCAAGGCGTACAGAAGAATAGAATTTCAATGCACGACCACCTGTTGTAGTTTCAGGGTTCCCAAACATTACGCCTACTTTTTCACGCAATTGGTTGATAAAGATAACAACAGTTTTAGACTTGCTGATGATACCAGTCAATTTACGCAATGCTTTACTCATCAAACGAGCTTGAAGACCTACGTGAGCATCGCCCATTTCGCCTTCGATTTCAGCTTTAGGAACTAAAGCTGCAACGGAGTCAACTACGACGATATCTACAGCGCCACTGCGAACTAAAGCCTCTGTAATTTCAAGAGCTTGTTCACCATTATCTGGTTGAGAAATCAATAGATTATTAATATCTACACCTAAGTTACGAGCATATACAGGATCCATCGCATGTTCCGCATCAATAAAAGCCGCAATGCCACCT
Source organism: Veillonella sp. (assembly GCA_019419725.1). GTDB lineage: Bacteria > Bacillota > Negativicutes > Veillonellales > Veillonellaceae > Veillonella. Next base: position 489 of record DXZL01000081.1, read on the forward strand.
TGTTTTTGCGCTTCTGCTACAGCATGAAGCGCTACTGTTGTTTTACCAGAAGATTCTGGACCGTAAATTTCAATTACACGGCCGCGAGGGAAGCCCCCTACACCAACAGCGATATCGATAGCAAGGGAACCAGAGGAGATAACCTCTACATTCATGCGATCTGCCGCTTCACCAAGGCGCATAATAGCGCCTTTACCAAAGTCTTTTTCAATTTGTTTTAACGCGTTATCCAACGCTGCTTGTCTGCCATCTACAGCCATTATTTTATTTCCCCTTTTCTGTTATATAAGTATACACATAATATAGTGCTAGCTCTGCTGCACTTTGTCGAATATCTTCGCGATTACCAATTAAATTAGCCTTGTGAGCTACTGTCCCATGAGGTCCAGTTACACCGAACCACACAAGACCAACCGGCTTCTCAGGACTACCACCACCGGGACCAGCTATACCAGTCGTAGAAACGGCATATGTTGTTTGACCCACAGTTCGTGCCCCCTCTGCCATAGCCTTAGCGACTTGCTCACTAACGGCTCCATAGGTATCTAACATGTCTTGTGGTACCCCTAATACACGATGTTTTACATCATTACTATAGGAAATGACACCACCCATATAGTATTCACTACTACCGCTGACATTAGTCAATAACTTACCAACTAATCCAGAAGTACAGGATTCAGCAGTACTAATAGTGCTATGATCTTCAAGTAATACATGCCCAAGTGTTTCCTCCATAGAAACAGTCAAGTCACGTCCTACACGAGCTCCTAATCGGTCTCGAATAATAGTATCCCAAGGATTGAGAAGCGCTTGTGCTGCCTCTAAGGTGTCAGCCTTAGCGGTGATACGAACCTCGATATAGCCCTTTTTAATGAGCAAGGCAATGGTTGGATTCGATTGGTTCTTAATGAGATCCATTAAGGTATTTTCTAAATCAATTTCGCGAATATCATATACGCCATAGCGATAGGAGGTAACAACACCTTGCGAACCAAATCGCTCTTGTAAATAAGGAACAACACTCTCTTGGAACATGCCTTTCATTTCACCAGGAGGTCCTGGCAAAAGAATATATGTAGTATCCCCATCTTCAACGACTACACCTGGTGCTACACCTACTGGATTATGTAATACCTTTGCACCTTCTGGCAATTGTGCTTCGCGACGGCTCGCATCAGGCACAGTACGCTTTACACGTTGGAAAAATTTTTCAACCTCATCCATAGCCTCTTGATTAAATAAAATCTTTCGGCCCACAGAATCCGCCAATACATTACGTGTAATATCACCCTGTGTTGGGCCTAAACCACCAGTACTAATAACGATGTCCGCTCTAGTGCTAGCTAATTGAAAGACCTCTGCCATGCGCTTAGGATTATCCCCCACTACAGATTGATAAGCAATAGTATAGCCTAATTTATTTAATTCTTGTGCTAGCCAAGATACATTTGTATTCACTGTATCGCCTAGCAATAATTCTGAACCTGTAGAAATAAGTTCTACAATCATCAGATCACCTCCACAATCGAAAGAATCGAGCTGTGTTTTATTCTACAACCGTAGCTACTACATCGTAAGCAAAGCCTTGCTCTACCTGTACCTTAAGAATATCACCAGGTTGAATATCTTCACCGCAGTCCTCAATGTACATATTACCGTCTACATCAGGTGCTTGAGATTTCAAGCGGCCTTTAGCTAGTAATGTACCATTCTCGCCGTCCTCAATTTCTTCCACCATTGCATAGTCAACAGTACCTTCTAAATCGCGATTATTCTCTTCAGAAATAGCTGCTTGAATGGACATGAGAATATGATAACGTTCTTCTTTCACCTCTTCTGGCACTTGATCTTCACGGGCACCAGCTGGTGTACCTTCCTCTTGAGAGTAAGTAAATACGCCCATATTATCGAATTTGATTTCTTTTACAAAGTCACAAAGTTCTTCAAATTGTTCATCTGTTTCACCAGGGAACCCAACGATGATAGATGTGCGCAATGTAATATGTGTCGGTGCATTTCTAATCTTCTTAAGCAAACGTTCAATATCATTGCGATCATCACGACGATTCATTTGTTTTAAAATATCGTTATTCACATGTTGCAATGGAATATCTACATATTTACAAAGTTTTGGCTCATTAACGATAATATCTAACAATTCATCAGAGAAGAATGTTGGATATAAGTAGAGCATACGAATCCATTCGATGCCTTCTACTGTAGTTAATTCTTTTAACAACGTAGTCAACAATGGTTTACCATCGTTGAGATCAATACCATAGCTAGTCGTATCTTGAGCGATAAGAACAACCTCTTTAACACCAGATGCTGCTAAGCGTTCTACTTCGGCTTTAATAGACTCGATTGTACGGCTGCGGAATGCACCACGCACCTTTGGAATAATACAGAAAGTACAACCATTATTACAGCCTTCCGCAATTTTTACATATGCACTGTAACGAGGTGTTGTTTGAATACGCGGCATACGCTCATCATAGATGTTCGTAATGTTCTCCATAATGCAACTGCGATTGCCATGTTCAATAGCATCAACGGCTACCATAATCTGGTCCCATGCACCTGTACCGATTAAAGCATCAATTTCAGGAATTTCTTGGAATAATTCATCTTGATATTGTTGGCTTAAGCAACCTGCTACAATAAGACCTTTACATTTACCATCCTCTTTATATTGAGCCACCTCAAGAATAGTATTAATAGACTCGGCTTTTGCTTTCTCAATAAAGGTACAGGTATTTACGACGATAAGATCTGCTTCGCTTAGGTCCTCTGTAATCGTATAGCCATTATCTTTCAATAAGCCTAACATTACCTCTGTATCTACTAAGTTTTTAGCACAACCTAGGCTAACATACCCTAATTTCTTACCCATTCTATATCCTTTCATAACTAGTTTATTTCTCAATTTACTTCCTGTAATAGGATCTATATAACTGAGTTACTCCTTGCGGAAGCGCACTTGGCTAACCCAGTGATTTAACAATAATTTTTTACCATCTATAGTGTAACCACCATTAACAGGCCATAAAATTAACTCGTGCCCCAATGAGTCTTTTGGCTCATCCATTTCTGGATTCGTAAATATATAGGTGAAATTATTTTCAACCATATATTTTGCAGTCTTTGTAGATAACAACCAATTAATAAATTCAACGCTATCTGCTTTATGTTTTGAATTTTTTAATACAGCAGCGCCAGTTACATAATAAGATGTTCCATCTGTTGGGTATATAACCTTAATCGGATATCCATGACGAGTATATTGGGCTGCATCAGACAAATTACCAATGCCGATATTAGACTCTCCTAACGCAGTTAAGCGAACTGGAGTAGACAAGAACTTGGCATGTTGTATTATATGTGGCTTTAAGCTATATAAATAATTCAGTGCCTCAGGCTCGCCTCTATATTCCACCATGTTATATAACAAATTAGCTGCATTTTGGGATGCTACAAAATCGGTCATCACAATAGACCAATCACCTTGTTTTCCCAATGTATCCCAAGTAGTAATATATTTACCTATCCCATTGTAGAAGGTGTCATTTTGAACAAATACAATCGGATCATACCAAAGACCTACCCAATACCCATTTATATCTTTTAGATTATCACGTACTTCGTCAATTCTCTCATTAACGATAGGTGCATATTTCCCTGCATTTGCCCCTACAACGAGATTATCTTCAGAGGTAAGTACCAGATCACCAGATGTATCAGCTACATTTGAAGCCGACCGTTGGGCCATTTGCTCTTCTGTAAGAGGCATAACTGTAACTTTTACATTTTTCTCCTCTTCATATCGATCGGCAAGCAATGTAGTTATATTGTTCGGCAAGTCTGTATAAACAGTAATCTCACCACGAACAGGTTCTTTTGCATGTTCTAACTGTTCTTGATGGTAAAAGTTTACGCCATAGGTTAACATTCCTATAACAAATAGGGCTAAAACGCCCGGAGCAATCCACCGTTTCATATATGCCTCCTATAAGACATAAAGTATTCCCAAACCAGAATAGACAAAGCTATTCTCCATTATTAACGACTACCACGTCCTCGATTACTATTAGATGGGCGACTTTTGGTCATGCCATTACGAGAGGGTCTACCCTTACTACTTTTCTCACTAGACTGACGTCCGTTGCGACGATCATTATTCTTCCCACTATTACGAGAACCACTAGATTGACTAGGACGATTAGTCCGACCAATTGGGCGTGGTGGAATCAAACATTCAGGTCCAAACCCTATCAAATCACGTCGATTAGCTTCAATGAGTGCCTCTTTTACAAGGTCGTAATTTTCAATATTTTTATATTGCATTAAAGCCCGCTGCTTAGCTTTATCTCTACCTTTTTTGGCAACATATACAGGTTTTCCATCCAGTGGGTTAATGCCCGTATAGTACATACATGTCGATAAGCTTCCCGGCGTAGGAATAAAGTCTTGCACTTGTTCTGGATACATATGTTGATCACGTAAGAACTCGGCTAATTCAATAGCATCTTCCAAGGCACAACCTGGATGAGAGCTCATAAAATATGGTACTAAATATTGCTTCTTACCAAGCTTTTTATTGGCCTCTTCAAACCAAGATTTAAAGGTGAGAAACTCTTCCTTACCAGCTTTGCCCATCATATTGGTAACGCGTTTAGAAACATGTTCTGGCGCTACTTTTAGTTGTCCACTTACATGAAATTCACAAAGCTCGCGGACAAAATCTTTATTGTTATCCGCTAAAACATAGTCATAACGCAAGCCAGAACGAACAAATACCTTTTTTACGCCTTTTAGCTTACGTAATTTACGGAGTAAAGCAATATAGTCATCATGGTTTGTATTTAGATTTTCACAAGGCTCTGGCGCCGCACAAGTACGACCTTTACAAGCACCATATACAGCTTGTTTGTCACAAGCTAAATGACGGAAGTTCGCCGTAGGGCCCCCAACATCATGAATATATCCTTTAAAGTTATCCATATTAATCATAGTTTGAGCTTCATCAAGTAAAGACTCATGACTACGGTTTTGGATGATACGACCTTGATGATTTGTTATTGCACAGAATGAACAGCTACCAAAGCACCCCCGTTGACTTACAAGGCTAAACTGTACTTCGCTTAATGCTGGTACGCCACCCTTATCATCATATTTAGGATGCCACTTGCGAGTATACGGCAAGTTATATACGCCATCCATTTCCTCCTGCGTAAGTGGCAATGCAGGTGTGTTTTGAACAAGATATCTATCGCCATGTTTTTGTACTACTATACGACCATAGAATGGATCTTGTTCATCATACTGCATACGGAATGCATCAGCAAAAGCCATCTTATCCGCTTTAATTTCCTCAAAAGATGGACACTCAACATAGTCTATAGTAGGGATTTCCTTGGCCATATAACAAATACCACGAATAGATGGCAAGGACTCTTTAAATCTACCTTGATCTAACACATCAGCTAATTCTACAATTTGAAGTTCACCCATACCATAAATGAGTACATCCGCCTTTGAATCAACTAAAATAGAACGACGCACAGTATCTGACCAATAATCATAATGACCAAATCGGCGTAAGGACGCCTCTATGCCACCGATAATAAGAGGCACATCACTGTAAGCCTCCTTCATACGATTCGCATATACCAAGGTAGCTCGATCTGGGCGATGGCCCGCTTCACCACCTGGAGAATAGTCATCTTGTCGACGAATTTTCTTTGCTGCCGTAAATTTATTGAGCATTGAATCTAGATTCCCTGCCGTAACAAGGGATGCTAGACGCGGTTTACCAAGTTTTTTGAAAGCCTCTACATCATTCCAATCTGGTTGATCTATAATGCCTACAC
>DXZL01000082.1 GCA_019419725.1 Veillonella sp.
TTTATTGGTTATGCTACATTCTATTTGATCCGCCAAAACTTTAGTTTGGCTGTTCCGTACATGATTGCTGAGTACGGCTACACTAAAGCGGATCTTGGTATTGTCATGACCCTCTTATCCGTAGCGTACGGCATAAGTAAATTTGTCATGGGTAATGCGTCTGACCGCTCTAACCCAAAATACTTCTCCACAGTAGGTCTATTGCTCAGTGCTTTAGTTATGTTATTATTCGGCACCTTACCTGGTGTGTTAAGCAGTATTCCTATCATGTGCGTGCTCGCCTTCTTAAATGGTTGGTTCCAAGGTATGGGCTATCCTCCATATGCGAAAAATATGGTAACTTGGTTCTCCCGTTCTGAACGCGGTGCTTGGTGGTCTTGGTGGAACGTATCCCACAATCTTGGTGGCGGTATTATCGCACCTCTTGCTACGTTAGGTATCTATCTATTTGGTACATGGCATAGTATTTTCTTCTTCCCTGCTCTTATTTCTATCGTTTTAGCTGTAGTTACATTCTTCTTGTTGAAAGATACACCTCAATCTTGTGGCTTGCCACCTATCGAGGAATATAAACACGAAACAGTAGCAACGGAAGTAAAAGATGAAAATAAAACTACTTTCAAAGAAATCTTCTACAAATATATTTTGCATAACAAATACTTATGGTATCTTGCAATTGCAAATATCTTTGTATACTTCATCCGTTATGGCGTAGTAAGCTGGGCTCCTACTTATTTGACAGCTGTAAAAGGCTTTACAAAAGAAGGTTCCCGTTGGGCTTACTTCTTATACGAATGGGCTGGTATTCCAGGCATGCTCGTAAGCGGCTATTTGAGTGACCGTGTATTCCGTGGCCGCCGTGCGCCAGCTACTATCTGCTTCATGCTATTCGTTATCTTGGCAATCCTCGTTTACTGGTTCAACCCAGCAGGCAATATCCTTATCGATAACTTAGCACTTATCGCTATCGGCTTCCTCATCTACGGTCCTGTTATGATGATCGGCCTTCAAGCAGCAGACATGGTACCACGGGTAGCAACAGGTGGTGCTACTGGTCTTACAGGCCTTCTTGGTTACCTCATCGGTTCCGCTGGTGCTGGTGCCTTCATGGGTCTCATGGTTGACCTTTATGGTTGGGATGGCGGCTTCGTAGCCCTCGTTGGTGCATGTATCCTCGCTATCGTATTCCTACTTCTCACACTTGGTGATAAATCCCAAGCAAAAGAACAGTAATCTACAACTAACAGTTGTTTGAACACAAAAATCCCCTAGTAACACATCGTTACTAGGGGATTTTATTATGTCTAAAACTATACACTGCACTACATTCTATGCTACGCATAAAGAACTATTGAGAACTTTCAAATTATACACGAGACCAAGTCGCGCCAATCCGTGCAACGCAACAGCCGTAACAGGATCCATGAAGCCAAATACACCAGCACCGATAATGGCGATATGGAATACAATGGACACGATGAGTAAACCTAAATGAGACTGCTTTGTTCCTTTTGAAAGCTCTGATACGGGAGATGCATCATCCACAAGAGAGCCCATCATGAGCGCCACTAAGATAAGCTCCAAGGAACACGGGCATAGTACCAATAACAAGGTTACGGTATGTATGAAATCCTGTGTCAATGCAAAGGAACCCATAGATAATAGCAATACAGCCACAACAATAACAGATGAATAATTGTTAATGCCCTGACGCATAGCAACGAGTTGAGATGGCATGGCAGGAAGCATATCATCATCTAAGGTATAATGTGACTCGCCTGTGATAAGCTGTTCCAAGAAAAAGCCAGCCTGTACGATGAGGCCCACATAGGCCGCCGTATGATAATCGCCAATGGAAATGAGCGCTACCATGGCCACAACAATAAGGAAATTAGCATGGATCTCTAAATGCTTCAAAATACTTTGAACGCTATTAATGAGCAGCGGCAAACCACAAACGAGAACCGTCACCCAAGCCAAGTCAATAACAGGATTGAATGACTCTGTGATGGCATCTAATAGAATAAATAAAACACCTAGCGCCAAAATAGCACCTTGCGTGAACAACGACACCTGCGCCGATAAAGACTGTAAAAATTTCATATAGACCTCTATACACTAGAACCGGCCTTACTTACTCCGGAAATAAAACAAAAACAACACAATATTAATTCAGAACTCTCTATACCTAAATTAATTCAAAACCCTATGAACCTAAATTATTTGATAAACCTATGTACCCATAGGGGTATATCTACAATGTAACCATTATACAAAATATGCGAATTATATACAAATCATTTTTTTCGATAAATGATAAAGAACTACAATTTCTTTATGTAGTACCAAAAGAATAAATTTATAAAAATGACTTCTCCTTTAAGAGCTTTAGTTGAAAACTCTTATTTCTTTATTAGACATAGAAAGAACAGATCCCTAAAAACGACTTAGCTCACTATGGAGGCCTTCCAATAGGCCTAAGTTGAAGATCCTAATTTCATATAAAAAGAAAAGCACCTATCTCTAAAAATGACATTCCCTTAAGAGCTTTAGTTGAAAGCTCTTATTTCTTTATTAGACGTAGAAAGAACAGGTCCCTAAAAACGACTTAGCTCGCTATGGAGGCTTTTAGGGACCTGTTCTTTCGGTTAACTAATATGAAATTAGAGCTTCAACGCCTCGATCCATTCTGCTTCTTTAAAGCCAACGAGTACTTTGTCTTCAAGAACCAAGATAGGACGTTTCACAAGCATACCATTGGATGCTAATAAAGCGAGTTTTTCTTCTTCGCTAAGGTTTGGTAATTTATCCTTCAATTGTTGTTCACGATAAATCATACCAGATGTATTGAAGAATGCTTTTAAATCTTTACCAGATTGTGGATACCACGCAGCAATTTCTTCAGCTGTAGGATTTTCAGACTTAATGTCACGATCTGTGTATTTAATATTATGATCATCTAAGAATTTCTTTGCTTTTTTGCATGTTGTGCATTTAGGATATTCAACAAATAACATAGCGTCTCCTTATAGTAATACATAATGTTATAACGATATATTTATAAGTTAAGTGTACCAAATATATCGAAAATTATCAATATCTCATTGACAGTCTACAGGTTCTAATGCATTACAATGATCAATAGAGCTTAATACTTCCTCCATCCCTGCACTATGCTTTGCGGTACGTAAATCAACATCCATCTGCAACCGCAAGAAATATCCTTCAGAAACACCAAAGTATTTAGCTAAACGTAGAGAGGTGTCTGCTGAAATAGCTCGTGTCCCATTCAAGATTTCCTGAATACGCGAAACAGGCACATGTATATCTTTAGCTAATCGATATGCAGATAGTCCTAATGGCTCCATAAACTCTTCTTTCAATATTTCACTGATGGTAGGTGTTGGAATAAACTTGTCCATATATATTCCCTCTCTATTAATGATAATCTATAATTTCTACATCATAAAAACTATTAATATCTTTCACTTTAAAACATAATCTATACTGGCTATTAATCCGTAAACTATACTGGCCAAAGCGATTGCCTTGCAATAACTCTAATCGGTTACCAGGTGGCCACCTTAAATCCTGTATCGATTCAGCATTATCTAATAATATTAGCTTACGAAGAGCTAATCTTTGTATAAACGGTGAAAAGCGTTTAGAAAAACTCTGATGGTAAACCTTTTCTGTTTCCTTATCTTTAAATCCGATAATCATAGAACCTCTCCTTTGATTATACCTGTTTTACAGGTATAACTCAATAATATATACCTGTATTTCAGGTATATTGTGGAATAACTTTATTCTATAAATGATTTCGGTAAAAGATTTCTCTAAAACAGCACTCAAATCCTACTGTTCTTCTGACTCTATTGGTCACCTATTTCGGAATGTATCTACTTCTAGTCATCACTTGAAGATCAGCAAATATTAGTACTAACTTTTATAATGGCTACAAATATAAAAAGACCTATATTCTCTAGACTCTCATGTGCAAAGTACAGCAGTGAAAGGTTAGAGAATATAGGTCTCTTATAAAATCTATATATTATTTTTCTTAGTATTCATAATACGATTTACATTAGAGCAAGAATGTAAGCCCCATAGCTACAAAGATGGCTGGTAATAGGTTCGCAATGCGGATTTTACCAGGCCAGATGAGGTCAATACCGACGCAGAAGATCAGAATAGAGCCCACGTAGGATAGGTTATCGATGGCACTCGGTGTCATCAACGGTGCCGCAATGTGTGCCATAGCTGTAATGATCCATTGCGTAATCCCTACAGGAATAAAGGAGAACAACGCACCCTTCCCCATAGAGGATACCATCACCATAACAATGATACCGTCTAGGATACCTTTTAATAAGAGCGTTTGGTAATTACCCGTTAAGCCGTCTTGAATAGAACCTAGTACTCCCATGGCTCCCACTGTAAACGTAAGGGATGCCGTAATAAAAGCGTGCGTAAACTGCGGATCGCCAGTGTTCCCAGTTTTGGCTTTCACCCAGTCGCCAAATACAGTAATCCAACGGTTAAGGTCGATAAGCTCGCCAATTACGGCGCCTGCCACCATGCTAATAATCATGAGCATAGGCCCCGTTGTTTGCAGCGTGCCGTTTACAATAACTAGCATATACTGCATGGCACCGCTCATCCCGAGGAGGAGAACAATAATACCGCTCACCATCATGAGCGTCTGTTTCAAATTTTCTTTCATAAACCGGCCAAATGCGAGGCCGCACAAGCTGCCGGCTATGATGAGGCCAATGTTAATGGCCGTACCCAAACCAATCATATATTTCCCTTTCTTAATTGTGAAAGTAATACTTTATTTCATCATCAGTATATCAACTATATCGAAACAAATCAATCTGCTATAGCATACAACCAATCTATGCCGTTATATGGCCCTAGATAAAAACATATAGCAAAAAGACCCTATCCAGTAAAGGATAAGGTCTTTATGTTGTGTTTATAGCTTTGAGAGAGAAGTATATGAGAGACCCGCTTTGGAGAGAGAGAATATATGTGTTTGTATATAAAGCGGGCCGACATATGATGGAACGCTATCTTTCCATCGACTATAGTGTACACCTTAAAGTATGGTTTAACACAAGTACAATTTTGTAACATCAATCATGTATAAAAACTATTGTTAACTAACGATTATACAAATACGTTACAACATATAGGTAAAAGAATGCGAATTATTAGAAAAAGGCAAAAATAATGAGCTAACTATCAAACATTCAGATTTATATTAATACTCAACATTTAAAACTATATTAATCCTCAGCGTCTACAGGCAATTGAACAATATCTGCTAGCTTATTAATCTCGCTAAAACAAGGACAGTCATTACCGTGATCGTTGATAAGGCCACTGGATTGCAGATGGGAATAGATGGTAACAGGGCCTACAAACTTAAAACCTCGTTTCTTTAGATCCTTACTAATTCGCATGGACAAGCCATTCTTCGCAGGTATATTTCCATTAGGGTGGCTTTCATAAATAATAGTTTTATTGTCTGTGAAAGCCCAAATATAGTTGCAAAACGAACCAAATTCATCTTGAATATCTTTAAATGCAGAAGCATTATTGATGATAGCTTCAATTTTAGGGCGAGACTTGAGCATACCCTCGGTCTGCAAGATTCGCTCTATGTCGCTTTCACCATAACTAGCAACCATATCAATATCAAAATGATCAAAGCAGCCTCGAATGATGTCTCTTTTATTCAAAATTGTGAGCCAACTGAGACCACATTGGAGACTTTCAAGACAGAGATGTTCAAACTGCAATCGATCATCATGAATAGGACGGCCCCACTCATGATCGTGATACGCCTGATACAAGGGCGTCGTCGGCCATTCACAGGTAGCCATTACACACCTCCATGTGCCCACACGAGGACATCATACATGAGAGCCACTACGAGACCCATCACGAGATGACCGCCTACGTAGAGCGGGATTAGCAAATAGATAAATAACAATAGGGAATGTAAGGTTCTGCGTAACCATACAATCGGCGTAGATGTACCGCCGCCAACCTTGCCATCAAGCCAATTGTGAACGATGTAGATAGGCGTACCTAAACGATGAATCCAATTCGGAAGTCGCTTACCAGGATTTAAGCTAGGGCAATATAAAATGACCAATGGTAACGCCACCGCATCAAGAATGAGCAGCATCGTTAAGGTCAAGGAGAACAAATCTATTTCGCCTTCCCACGTCACTGGATGTGCTATAAAGCGGAGGGCCCATAAATAGGCTTTATATACGATATACGGTTCTAATAGCCATAATAAGGGCTTCACTACACTCATGGGACTACCTA
>DXZL01000083.1 GCA_019419725.1 Veillonella sp.
GATTTTCGCTTTACGAGTACTTTCACCATTCATGATAGCCACTTGTTGGTTAGTTCTCATTTTACCGCGAACGATACGACCTACTGCGATTTTACCGATGAAGTTATCGTAATCAAGTGTAGTAACCATGAATTGAAGAGGACCTTCCATGTCGCCTTGTGGTGCAGGAATTTCTTCGATCAATGTTTTGAACAATGGTTCCATGTTTACTGCTTCGTCATCCCAGTTAGTTTTGGATACACCAGCACGAGCGGATGCATATACTACAGGGAAGTCAAGTTGATCGTCATCAGCTTCAAGTTCCATGAACAATTCAAGAACTTCATCTTCAACCTCTTTAACACGTTGGTCAGGACGGTCGATTTTATTGATAACTACGATTGGTTTCAATTTTTGTTCTAATGCTTTACGCAAAACGTATTTAGTTTGAGGCATTGGACCTTCGTAAGCATCTACGAGAAGCAATACGCCGTCAACCATATTAAGTACACGTTCTACTTCGCCGCCGAAGTCAGCATGGCCTGGAGTATCAACGATGTTGATTTTGATTCCATCATGCATTACAGCAGTGTTTTTAGACAAAATAGTAATACCGCGTTCACGTTCCAAGTCGTTGGAATCCATTACGCGTTCTGCTACTTTTTCATTTTCACGGAACACATGGCTTTGTTTTAATAATGCGTCCACCAAAGTAGTTTTACCATGGTCAACATGGGCGATAATCGCTACATTACGAAGATTTTCGCGAATCATAAGATCCTCCCTTTAATTCTTTCAGTATATTCTATATCATATAACGCTTGTGAAAGTCGCTATATAGGTATATTCCCAAAATTGGCAACACTTAATTATAACGTAGTCTATAGAAAAAAGTCAAAAATACTGTAAAAAAAGATTTCTTATGAGTTCATTCTCCAAAAAAAGTAATGATACATAAGAAATCTTGTAGTTAATATTTAGTTTGTATTAGTCTTCACCAATCATACGTACTTCTGGCTCCAGATGTACACCATGTTGATCATATACGCGTTTTTGTACTTCTTTAATAAGATCAAGTACATCTTTAGCTTTAGCATTGCCAGTGTTAATAACAAAACCAGCATGCTTATGAGATACTTGTGCGTCACCAACAGATAACCCTTTAAGACCTGTTTGTTCAATCAAAGTACCTGCAAAATACCCTGGCGGTCGCTTAAAGGTTGAACCTGCACTAGCATACTCTAAAGGTTGTTTAGATTCGCGCTTTTCTGTGAGCTCATCCATGCGAGCCTTGATAGCATCCTTGTCGCCTGGTTTAAGGGTCATAACGACTTCACCAATAACCTCATGATTATCGTGGAATACACTATGACGATATCCAAAATCTAAATGAGATGCATCATATTCCTTGATATTCCCCTCGAAATCTACAGCTAGTACTGAAGTGACTACATGGCTCATTTCCCCGTCATAAGCACCTGCATTCATAAATACAGCACCGCCCAATGTTCCTGGAATACCAATGGCAAACTCAAGACCAGAGAGACCATTTTCCCAGGCAAATTCAGACGCATCTTTTAACATATACCCAGAACCAATGCATAATACATTATCATTGCAATCCATGATTTGGGTCATATGACGAACCGATACAACAGCGCCGCGGATGCCACCGTCTTTCACCAAAATATTGGACCCGCAACCGATAACAGTTACAGGCACTTTAAGTTCATGAATGGTGCGAAGTGTGAAGCTCAACTCAGCCATTGTAGTAGGTTCAATAAATAAATCAGCAGGACCACCGATTTTAAATGTCGTATGATTGCAAAGCAACTCCTGCTCTCGTACACGTGTACTTGGTAATTCTTTTAATAAGGCAGTTTTTAATGCCTCAATGTTGTGGTTGTTGTTCGCCATGATCTAACACTTTCATCCCCTCAGTGATTGGTTCGCTAATGATTTTATAAATATCATTAGAGATTTGGCTCCAACGCATTTGTGCTTGTAAATAAGCAGCCGCTGCAGCATTTTCTTGAATTTGAGGCATCATTTCCTCTTGTTTCTTTTGCAATTCATCAGCTTCTGGTGCACCAGACAACTTTGCGTATTCCCATTGCATTTGTTGTGCCATAAATGTGCGCACCAAAGCCGCTGCTACTGCATCAGCTTTCAAAGCTTCTTGAGCAGCCATTAACTCTTTGTACTCTTCGGATTCACGCATAGCGTGAGCTAAATCATGAGCTTTATCGTAGTTCATAATATCCTCCTCTAACAACACCTGTCGAAATACTACCTGTCATGTAGATTGGGTAGGATTTCTAACACATATTTATTGTATATCTCTCAATGGTGAAAGTATATTTATTTAGGTTGAATCCAATTGCCTTCGGCCTTGAGATCTGGATAATCAAGTTGGCGCATCGCTTCATAAGCTATGATAGCTACTGCATTAGATAGATTTAAAGAACGCGCTTCATCTACCATTGGTATGCGAATGCATGTTTCTTCAACACCTTCTAATAAGCTTTCAGGCAAGCCTCTTGATTCAGGGCCAAAAACGAGCATATCTCCGATTTCATACTTTACCTCGGAGTGGGTATGCTTTGCCTTTGTAGTAGCGTAGAAATATCTGCGATCAGGATATTTCGCATACAATTCTTGAATATTTTCATGTACCTGTACATCTACCAAATGCCAATAGTCGAGACCAGCTCGTTTTACATGCTTATCATCGATAGAAAAACCTAGTGGTTTGATTAGGTGCAAGGTCATGTGATTAGCGGCGCATAAACGCGCTATATTTCCTGTATTGCCAGGGATTTCTGGCTCATAAAGTACTATTTCCATTTTCGTTCCCCTATTCTTTATATCTATATTATTCTACAAAGGAACGCACAAAATGTCCACTTTTACCGCCTTCTTTTTCTACGAGATAGGTAGGGCCCATGATCATGCCTTTATCGATAGCCTTACACATATCGTATACAGTGAGTAACCCTACTTGAACTGCTGTAAGAGCTTCCATTTCAACGCCAGTTTTTCCCGTCGTTTTAACGGTGGCCCGTACCTTAACAGCCTTATTATGATTTTCATCGGTGCAAGCAGGACTTTCACCATCTACTAAGGTGCAATGTACCTCAACCTTTGTGAGTGCCAATGGATGGCATAGAGGAATTAAATTACTCGTTTGCTTAGCCCCCATGATAGCGGCTAGTTGCGCTACACTAAGGACATCGCCCTTTTTCATAGTTCCTGCAGCAATGCGCTCATAAATGGCATCATTGATAGCTATGAACCCTTCTGCGACGGCTGTACGAGAGGTAATATCCTTATCGGATACGTCTACCATCCAAGCATTACCATCTTGGTCAAAATGTGTTAAATCCATAATATATCCTTACTAATTTTGCATAAATTATCATCAATAGTTTTATTTTCATTTATTATATTATACAATAGAATTAAGATTTATATGTATAAGGAAGGAAGTGTTCCTATGAAAACAAAACTAACTTATTTCGGTCACGCTTGCTTTATGCTCACACGCGGTGATGTATCCATGATTTTCGACCCATTCTTAACAGGTAATACATGGGACAAAGCTAAAAAAGAAGATATTAAATGCCAATATATCTTTGTTAGCCACGGTCACGATGACCATTATGGCGATACAGAATTCATCGCTAAAGCAAATGATGCACTTGTTATCTCTACAGCTGAGATAGCCGGTAAAGCAGCCGCTGCTGGTTGTCGCGCTCATGCTATGCATTTAGGCGGTAAATTTGACTTTGAATTCGGTTCTGTTCGCATAGTTCCAGCCTTCCATGGTGCTGGTATTCCTGGCGGCCATGCAGCCGGTTGTATCGTAGACTTCTACGGAGATATTGTATACTTCGCTGGTGATACAGCACTCTTTAGCGATATGAAATTATTAAATCGCTTTGGCGATATCGACTATGCTTTGCTCCCTATCGGTGATAACTTCACAATGGGCGTTGAAGATGCAGCGCTTGCCGCTTCTTATGTAAAAGCTCGTATCTCCATTCCAATTCACTACAAAACATGGCCTGTAATCGACCGTGAACCAGGCGTATTTACAAGTTTAGTAGAAGGTAAATACAACCAAACAGCGCTTATCATCGATCCAGGTTCCTCTATCGAACTTAATAGCTAATGTAATAGAATATCAATTACATAGAAATGACGCAATTCCAATGAATTGCGTCATTTTTTATATTCTTTTACAGACAAGATCTATTACAAATCCAAGATATATCCATATTCATATCGAAAATAAGGTCTATATCTCTTGGTTTGCCATGGAGAAGCCCCCACGATTGGACATGCGTACAAATTCGTCTATATCTTGTGTTTCATCCACACCTACATAGCCTAGCTCGCGAACCATACCGTATGGATTATGCAAGGATAATTGAGGGTTTTCACCGGTAAGGACCCACAAAACCTTATAGCCCCTAGGAGCTTCACGTAAACGTTCCTCTCCTTTGCCATCCGTGAAGTATACTAACAAATCTACACGATTCTGATTAGCTAACGAAAATACTGGAGAAAATGCTGTAGCACCACGTACATCAAGGCGAGGTTTTACATCTTTTACAGATTCCATTGTATACGTACGGCGCACCTCATTATCACATTCTACAACAGTAATACGATGATTATAGGCGTGTACAATTTGCAGTACTTGTTCTAATGCGTTCGTAAATTCTGCATCTGTAATACTACCACTCATATCAAGAGCTACCCATACATTAGCCTTATGTTGGCGCAAGGTACCAGATAACTCTAAGCGTTCAGGCTGACGACGATTTCGACGCATCGTCGTTTTTTTGTACCCACTAGCGACCTTGCCCATCAGCTTTTTAAGGTAGAAATACCATGGCAGAGCACGACGTGTCTTTTGGAAGGTATCGATAAGACTTTTAACATACCCTTCCATATCACCTTTTGAGGCCTCATTGATATAGCGCTCTGTAATTTGGTCCATCGTGTCGGTATCAATGGAATCAGATTCATCCCAAATATCATGACTCGTTTGAGGATCAAACTCCATAGCCACCACCGTATCAGAGTTGTCTACAGGCACAAAAAGTTCAGGTTTTTCCTTCATCGCCTTATCGATGGCTTTCGCATAGTACTCAATGGTGCGGAATCGTTTAAGCATCAATCCAAAACGTTCATTCACATTGGCTACAGTAACCGCATCACGATCCACATGTTCTAAATAGTCGTTTACAACCATGTCCATAGCCATATGTACCGCAGTTTTATTGAAGCTTTGACTTAACGCTTTTACCCGCATCAAATGGGCAGAAATGATATGAAGAATTTCACGTTTAATACCATCCTTCATTACATCTGGCGGTTGGCGTAATAAGATGAACGGATTGACATATAATACATAGCCACCTTGCTTTAGGTTAATACCAAAGGCACTGGTCATATCAAAGCGAATGCGATGGGCCATTTGCAAATAGAAATATCCAAAGAATTGGTCCTCTTCAAGTAACAAGCTATTCACATCATGTAGAATATTCCACAACCGTTGCTCATAAGCAGGTGTCATTACAGCTTGTTGCATAACAGCAAGGTCTGTACCTTCTACCTGCAGCTCATCTAGGGCACGGCCTATGGTCCCTATATGACTATCTGACATATTGTGATTCATCATATCTGCTGCTATGCGTTGTGGTTCCATGCTATGATGTTGTGCTTCATAACTATCCACATAGGCTTCGTAAGCAGCATAGATTTGCGTATATAAAGCCTCTGCTTCACGATGAATACGCTCTCGCTTTGCATGCCATCGATCAAGAGCTTCGATAGCCTTTTCATCATATGACCCTATTTTTTCCCACCCGTCTATATGAGTAAGTAAATCAGAGACATCACGAATATCATCCTTATCTAAATTTCGTTGCATCATTCCACCTCCTTTTTCTTTCCAAACTATATATTAATTACCTTGTGTTATACATACATCATTAGGTAAAACTATTGTTACCAATCTAAATAGACTTACTTTTGTGCCTCAAAGAAAGTATCTACGAATAAATCATCTTCAATGGCATAGGCGTAAACACGTTCGTAAGTGTTACGCAAGTCTTTCATAACTGCTACGCGT
Organism: Veillonella sp.; assembly: GCA_019419725.1. Lineage (GTDB taxonomy): Bacteria > Bacillota > Negativicutes > Veillonellales > Veillonellaceae > Veillonella. The sequence continues at coordinate 6,125 of DXZL01000083.1, forward strand.
AAATCACCTGGATATAATGTAAGGAATTCAATGAAGTGATGAACTTCTTCGGCATTACTGTTTCGATTTAAACGATGCAACATATTTTTAGCTGCTACATATAAACGAGTTGGGCTTTCACCTTTAACCTGTTCAGCCATAGACATAATAGCACCTGGTTTTTGAACCG
>DXZL01000084.1 GCA_019419725.1 Veillonella sp.
CCCATACATAGTATACCACACTTTTCATATATGGTTCATTTATTTCTCATTAATTTTATCGATTTACTATACTTTTTTGGCAATATTAAATAACTAAATGTAATAATTATTAAAAAAGATTAAATTAAATTATATAAAACAAAAACCCATTACTACTTAATACACATAAATGTTATAAGTGTAATGGGTTTTATGTTTATTCTGAAGATTATATGAATCACCAAAATATTATCTTAGAAATTTTAAAAGAATTACGAAAGACCATTGTTTTTCTTACTTCTAATAAAGCCTAATTGCTCCATACGCTTCGTCAATTCATTATAGAATGCTTCTGCCATGGCATTTTGGTGTTTACCAGTTTGGGCCTTATCAGCGCTAAAGAGAGAATCTTTAATCTTCTTAATCATCGTAGACTTGGCTTTAGGCTTATTCAATAATTCCATAAACAATAAATCTTCTTCAGAAATATCACCAATAGCGTCATTAAACATATTTGCACCATAAATATATTCACTACCACCATCAGCAATAGCTTTTACAAAGTTTGTAAAACGAGCTGGTACATAGGATAAGCCCTCCATATATTCCTGTTTATCAGGGAATGTTTTATAGAATCGAATACCACCGCGTACCATATGTTCAACGATAGCTTTATATAAACTACATACAGCTGGTTCTAAGTCATCTTCAGATGCATTAGCAGTATCATGAGCAGCTTTTAAAATGGCAAGGGCTTCGATCATATTGAAAGTGCCACCATCTTTAATGAGCGCTTTGAATGTATCTCGTACAAGCTCATTTTCAAACATTTCTAATGCTTCTTCATCAAAGAGAATTTGGAATACAAAACTATTTACGATAGACCGTACAGGTACTGTATTCACCTTATCTGGATTAGCTACATCATAGCTAATATCCTTTGCAGCACTTTCTTTGCAAATAATAGACTTGCGGAATGTTGTATCAAGCATAAAGTCTAAATATTGTTCTTGATCCGCTTGGCTATTAGGAGCCAATTTTTCAAGTTTATCGGCGATGCTGTCATCATAGGTACGAACCATAGATAATGTTAAATCTGCATCACATACATAGCTAAGATTATGAGCTTTTAAATGATCATTGAATTGATAGAAGTAACATGGATCATTATGAGGTTCTAAATGGTCATGACCTACATAATAATCATCCTTTTGCATAACGGAACGCAAGGCACCTAAGAATTTACTATTACGCTCTTTAAGGTTATCATAATTAAGAATTTGAGCACCTACTAGACTACCTACAGTTTTACCGCGTAATACCTTTTCCTTATGAGTCAACTCATCATAACCACGATTAGCAAATAGCATAAGTTGACGAACCTCTTCCATCGTATGCCAACCTGGGTATGTATTATAGGATACATATGCAATGCCATTATCAGCCAAATGATGGGATATAATATCAAGCAACTTATCCTTCATTTCATCGCTAATCCAAGAGTAAAAACCATGGGCAATAATGTAATCAAAGTTTCCTAAGGATTCATCAAAGTTCAAAATATCCCCTTGCAATAGAGATACATTATCTAACTTGGCATCACTAATAATTTTGTTGCCCTTCTCTACTTGATCTTGGGAAAGCTCAATACCTACAAATGTTGCTTCTGGATTATGCATAGCTTGAGAAATAATATTTCCCCCATACGTAGCACCTAATTCAAGTACACGTGCTGTTTTAGCCGTTGGTGGCTTAAGACCTACAAGTGTACCATATGCTTCCAAATAGGCAGGTGTAGTAAAAGGAAATGGATAGGATTTATAGCCTAACTCTTTATATATTGTTTGTTGCATATCGTCTGTTGCGATCTGTTGATTATCCTTAGCCATAAGCACCTCTATATTTACTATTAAAGTTATCAAATCATATATCAGTACAATATACCTAGTAGTATATGCACAACTATTTAATATTATACCAAATTCCTAGTATATTACCTATTGTGAAAGCATTAGTAATTCAGGAACTAGCTATCCAAGAAATGGCCATATTATTTTAAGATACCGTCAAAATATATTCATAATATAATAAATATATTATATACAAAAGAGGCACCCTCGAAAGGGTGCCTCTTATTAGTTCTTAGTCGTTAAATAAAAAATTATTTTACGTCTTCGAAACCTTTTTGTAAGCGAACATAGCTTAAGCGACGATCTTTAGCGTCTTGTTCAGTTTTAGCGAACAATTCTTCTGCAACATCTGGAGCTGCTTTAGCCAAGGAAGCGTAACGAACTTCACCTTTAAGGAAGTCTTGGAAGTTTTCAGTTGGTTCTTTGGAATCCAAGGAGAATGGATTTTTACCTTCTTCTTTAAGTTGAGGGTTGTATCTGTAAAGATCCCAGTAACCAGCTGCAACTGCTTTACGTTGTTCTTCTTGAGCTTTACCCATACCAGCTTTGATACCATGGTTGATACATGGGCTGTAAGCGATGATCAAGGAAGGACCTGGATATGCTTCAGCTTCTGCAACAGCTTTCATCAATTGGTTTTTATCTGCACCCATAGCTACTTGTGCTACGTATACATAACCATAAGACATAGCCATCATGCCAAGGTCTTTTTTCTTAGTACGTTTACCAGAAGCTGCGAATTGAGCAACTGCTGCGATATTAGTGGATTTGGAAGCTTGACCACCAGTGTTGGAGTATACTTCAGTATCGAATACGAAGATGTTGATGTCTTCGCCAGAAGCTAATACATGGTCAACACCGCCGAAGCCGATATCGTATGCCCAGCCGTCACCACCGAAGATCCAGTGGGAACGTTTGATCAAGAATTGTTTTTTCTCAAGAATTTCTTTCAATTCTGGAGTTGTAGCACCTTCAGCTTCGATAGCTGCTACTAAACGTTCGGAGCGTTGACGAGTTGCTGCACCAAGGTTAGCGAATTCGATCCATTGTTCCAAAGCTTCTTTCAATTCGCCTGTAGCAGTTTCTACAGCTTTAGCAGCTAATTCTACTAATTGTTGACGAATTTTCTTAACGCCGATGTACATACCATAACCATACTCAGCATTATCTTCGAACAAGGAGTTTGCCCAAGAAGGACCTTGACCTTGTTGGTTAGTTGTGTATGGAGATGCAGGCATGGAAGCACCCCAAATGGAGGAACAACCAGTTGCATTGGCAATCATCATGCGGTCGCCGAACAATTGAGTTAACAATTTAGCGTAAGGAGTTTCACCACAACCTGCGCAAGCACCGGAGAATTCGAACAATGGTTGTTCAAATTGGGAACCTTTAACAGTTTCCTTCTTCATAGGGTTTTCTTTTACAGGAAGGTTAACACCGTAGTTCCATGCTTCAGCTTGTTCGATTTCGGAATCGATGGAAGTCATTACGATAGCTTTGCCTTTAGGAGCTGGACAGATATCAACACAGTTACCGCAACCCAAGCAATCTAATGGGGATACTGCGATACGGAATTGAAGGTCTTTAGCGCCCAATGCAGGGATTGTATCGAAATGTTCTGGAGCTGCAGCCACTTCTGCTTCAGTTGCCAAGATTGGACGAATTGTAGCATGTGGACATACGAAGGAACATTGGTTACATTGGATACAGTTTTCTGGTAACCATTTTGGAACGAACAATGCAGGACCGCGTTTTTCGAATTTAGCAGTACCAGCAGGTAATGTACCATCTTCGTAACCAGCGAATGTGGATACAGGAAGATCATAACCAGCTTGTGCATTGATTGGTTGTGCAATATTTTGAACGAAGGATGGGCAAGATTCGCAACCAGGTTTAACTGCGTGGCCGCCTTCATCAACAGCGTTTTTCCAGTCAGCAGGAACATCTACTTTTACCAAAGCGTTAACACCTTGATCGATAGCAGCGTTGTTCATGTCAACGATATTTTGACCTTTTTTACCGTAAGAAGTTACTACGGATTCTTTAAGGTATTTAACAGCGTCATCTACAGGGATGATTTCAGTCAATTTGAAGAATGCAGCTTGAGTTACCATGTTGATACGACCGCCCAAACCAATTTCGGAAGCGATTTTCGCAGCATTGATGATGTAGAAGTTCAATTCTTTTTCTGCGATTTGACGACGTAATTTAGCAGGTAAATGTTCGTTCAATTCTTCAGGAGACCAAGTACAGTTCAACAAGAATGTACCGCCTTTTTTGATACCGCGAATCAAGTCGTATTCATGTACGTAAGATTGACGGTGACATGCTACGAATTGAGGTTCAGTTACCAAGTATGGCAAGTTGATTGGGTTTTTACCAAAACGAAGGTGAGACATTGTTACGCCACCAGATTTTTTGGAGTCGTAATCGAAGTATGCTTGAGCATACATATCAGTGTGGTCACCGATGATTTTGATAGCGGATTTGTTCGCACCTACAGTACCGTCAGAACCGAAGCCCCAGAATTTACATTCAGTCAAACCAGGAGTTTCAACTTCTACGCCTTCAGCACGATCTAAGGACAAGAATGTAACATCATCATTGATACCCAATGTGAAGAATTTCTTGCCGTTTTCAGCAGCCAAGTTATCGAATACAGATACGATGTCTGCAGGGATAACGTCTTTGGAGCTCAAACCATAACGACCAGCGATAACTTTTACGTTACGGCCACCGTCGATTACAGCAGCTTGTACGTCCAAGAACAATGGTTCAGCCAAAGCGCCTGGTTCTTTAGTACGGTCAAGAACTGCAATGCGTTCTACTGTTTGAGGAAGAGCTTTCAACAAACGATCTGTTGCGAATGGACGGAACAAGTGAACGTTGATGAAACCAACTTTACGGCCCAATTTGTTTAAGTAGTCAACAGTGGATTGAACTACTTGAGCGGAGGAACCCATAGTTACGATTACGTCAGTTGCATCAGGAGCACCATGGTAGTTGAACAATTGGTAGTTAGTACCAGCCAATTTGTTAACTTCGTTCATGTAATGTTCTACAACGTCAGGAACGTTCAAGTAGAATTTGTTGGATGCTTCGCGATGTTGGAAGTAAACGTCAGGGTTTTCTGCAGTACCACGAGTTACAGGAGCATCTGGGTTCAAAGCATTTTTACGGAAAGCTTTAACAGCGTCCATGTCTACTAATGGTTTCAAATCTTCATAGTCCCAGATTTCAATTTTTTGAATTTCATGGGATGTACGGAAACCGTCGAAGAAGTTGATGAATGGTACACGAGTTTTAATAGCTGTCAAGTGAGCTACAGCGGACAAGTCCATTACTTCTTGTACGGAGGATTCAGCAAGCATAGCGCAGCCAGCTGCACGAGCAGCCATTACGTCTTGATGGTCACCGAAGATAGCCAAAGCGTGTGCAGCCAATGCACGAGCAGCTACTTGGAATACACCTGGAAGTAATTCGCCTGCTACTTTGTATAAGTTAGGAAGCATCAATAACAAACCTTGGGAAGATGTGAAAGTTGTTGTTAATGCACCAGCTTGTAAAGAACCGTGAGTTGCGGCAGCAGCACCTGCTTCAGATTGCATTTCTACAACTTGAACAGTGTTGCCGAAGATGTTTTTACGACCAGACGCAGCCCATTCGTCAATGTGTTCTGGCATTGGGGAAGATGGAGTGATTGGGTAAATCGCAGCAACTTCTGTAAAACCATAAGAAACGTGAGCAGCCGCTTGGTTGCCGTCCATAGTTTTAAATTTACGACTCATGTGATTATTGCCTCCTTAAGCATTTAGCAAAAATAGAACACTTGCTTAATCTATCATTATGTTTAGGAATAACAACCATTACAAACTTGCGCACATGAAAAAATAATGCAATAATATATATGTTATATATAATATGGCATTATGTGTGAACATACTTTTGTATTGGGCACAACCATAATTCCTAATATCATAACTTGATATAGCCCTATATGCACATTATAACGTGCTGGGCCCTATCAACGCAACACATACAGTGACTGTCGCTTTGCCAATATTGCTATCCATGCTTTACATAAAGTAATAGCTAATTGCGTTATAGTAATAACTATTCTCATTTAGTATAGGTCACTTCCCATAACCAGATTTTATTTTTAGGGGGTTAATTATGGATTTTCATCATTTGAAATACTTCGTTGAAGTAGCTGATCAAAAAAGCTTTAGTAAAGCTGCGCGGAATTTGCACATCTCCCAATCCGCTATCAGCCGTACTATTAAAGCTTTAGAAGACGAACTTGGTGTTGTTCTCTTCATGCGTAATGCTAAATCTGTAGAACTTACTGATGGGGGTACCATCTTCTTAACCCACGC
>DXZL01000085.1 GCA_019419725.1 Veillonella sp.
TTTGCTGTATCAGGAAGGAAAATACCACTTTTAGTTTTTTCTTCTTTTGCTTCTAAACGGATAAGAACACGGTCAGCTAATGGTTTTAACATATGATGTCACTCCTTATTTACTAGTTATTATTTACAATTTATTAGCACTCTAAGTTACCGAGTGCTAATTACATGTATTATTATAACCGATGTCAAAATAAATGCAAGCACAAATTTTGATTTTTTGACTTTTTAGTTTTTATTTGATGTTAGACATAAAAAAACTAGTATAAGTTTTATCCTTATACTAGTCTTTTCATCTATTTAGAAACTTGATTAATTAATGCTTTACAAATATTAACAATACTATCACGTTTCTTCATACTTAGGGCTCGGATACGATTATATGCTTCCTCTTCAGATATAGAGTATAACTCCATCAATATACCTGTCCCCTTTTGAATGATTTTACGATCTTCTAATGACTGTTCTAATTCAGCCATTTTTTCGCGCAGCTCAATATCACTATTATAACGCCCTAAGGCCATTTCTAAGGTTGGAACCAATTGTTCTTCACGAACAGGCTTAATTAAATATCCATATACGCCAGATTCTCTAGCCTTATTTATTAAATCCTGTTGACTATAACTAGTTAATAGAACTACAGGTGCTTCATGGTGAAAGCCAATTTGACGTGCTGCTTCAATGCCATCTAATTCTGGCATTTTTACATCCATTAAAACAATATCAGGCTTATATTCTCTGCAAAGTTTAATGGCTTCCACTCCATTAGTGCCTTCTGCTACAACTTCATGACCACAGGATTCAATAATATCGCGTAGATCCATACGTATAAGGGATTCATCATCCACTATTAAAACGCGCATTTACTTCTCCTTCTTCATATGTATTGTTACGAGTACACCAACGCCCGTATTTTCTACTGATAATTTACCTTTTAACTCATGGGTAACTAAATTATTAATAATAGTTAGTCCTAAGCGTTTGTTTGAGTTAATAGAAAACTCTGGAGGTAATCCTTTCCCCGTATCAGAAAAGGCTAATACAATATATTCCTCTGACTCTGTAACAGCTAGACGAATCTCTCCGTTTTTACCATCTAAGCCATGTTCAAGGCTATTGGTAATTAGCTCATTAATTATGAGGGATACATAACTTGCCATATGAGAGGAAATCAACATATCCTCTCCACTATAAGTAAAGGTAACATCTTGGTCTTCTCGAACCATACTCATACGCAATAAGCGACATAGCTCGTCATAAATTGATCGGATACCTATATAATCCTCGTCATAATGGGACACAATATCGTGAACTAGTGCCATACTTTCAATACGATTTATCCCCTCTTGCAAGGCTTGTTTAACCTCAGGCAAGGTAGAACGTCTAGCCTCCATACGCAATAATCCTGCCACAGTTTGTAAATTATTTTTTACGCGGTGATGAACCTCTTTAATAATCGAGTTCTTTACCAGTAATTCTTGTTGCTGCTTACTTTCACGAGTACAATCGTGAAGGACGAGGAAACAACGAGTTTCATTACGGCCCATAGCAATAGGAATCATATGTTGACGAATGACCATATCTTGATAGATCTCTTCACTAGTATATATGGTTCTATCATCTAATACTTGTTGAATGGCTGAAACTTTTAAGGTACTACTATAAATCGATGAGCCCACAAGTCGTCGGTCAAATCCTAGCACATCTACTAGTTGTACAGCCGCCTCATTACCATAGAGAATTCTATGAGAATCATCAAAAATGATTAAACCATCAAAGTAAGAAATCGGTTCATATGATTGTATTTGCTCATCCGTAGCAGTCAACATGAGCCGTTGCATCGTATCCGACAAGGTATACTCTTGCTCATATTGTTCTATCTTAATAGACGGAGACACGGTAAAAGCAATGCCCCCAATAATACGCCCACCATTATCTACAACGGGAAAAACATGTTGTCGTTGATCATGTTCTACCCCAATAAGAGGTTGTCCACTTTCCATCATAGAATGCCATGTATTATTCCCTTTTAACTGTCGAGTAATAACACCTTGGTCACTCCGTTCAATACACAGCATATCAGCACGATGATGCATAGTACCTTGTGAGGACTCTAGAAGAGGTGTAAAAATCTGTATCCTTTGACGGGTCAATGACTCGCCAAAGGATATAAGTTTACTAATATGCTCTAATAATGAGGTTTGTAATGGACTTAATGGTGTTGTATTTAAAATATCTTGACCGATATCCACGATTAATCCTCTTTCCAAGATACATGACCAATTTCAACACTTGGTTTTGCATTCAATGTTAAATCTGCGAATTTACCGGCTTGGGCCATATAATAAGCGCGACAACCAATCATCGCTGCATTATCAGTGGACAAAATTTTATGAGGCTTGTAATAGGTAAATCCTTCTTTTTCGCACATCTTTTGTAATGCTGTTTGTAAACCTTTATTAGCAGAAACACCACCAGCTATGGTAATACGAGTTTCCCCCAATGTATGCGCTGCATCTCGTGTTTTCTCAACTAATACATCTACAATCGCCTTTTGGAAGGATGCTGCAACGTCTGCTTGATTTATCGGTTCATTCTTTTGCTGCTTACTATTTAAATAGTTTAACACAGCAGATTTTAAGCCACTGAAACTAAATTCAAAATTACCGGGCTCACTCAATGCTTTTGGAAATTCAATAGCATCTGGATTCCCTTCAAGAGCTAAAGCATCAATATGAGGGCCACCTGGGTAAGGGAACCCCATAACGCGAGCAATTTTATCAAATGCTTCCCCTGCTGCGTCATCCCGAGTCTGTCCAAGAATATCAAACTCTTCATAGCCTTTCACATGCACAAGCATGGTATGACCCCCAGATACAACGAGGCTTAAAAATGGAGGCTCCAATTCTGGATTAGCTAAGAAATTAGCAAAGATATGACCTTCCATATGGTGAACTGGTACCAAAGGAATACCTGTAGCAAAGGATAGTCCCTTTGCAGCAGCTACACCAACCAATAATGCGCCTACTAGACCTGGGCCATAGGTAACGCCAATATGGTCTATATCTTGTAAGGTTACATTTGCATCGCGCAATGCTTGATCTATAACCGGTATAACTTGTTCTATATGATGGCGTGATGCGATTTCTGGTACAACACCACCAAATTTTCTATGAATAGGCACTTGGCTAGAAATTACATTAGATAAAACAGTACGCCCATCCTTTAGGACGGATGCAGATGTTTCATCGCAACTACTTTCCAAGGCTAATGTGTAAATACTCATTCTATTTCCTCTGAAACGAGAGACATAATATAAGCATCCTCTTTTGGTTCTGAATAATAATCTTTGCGAATTCCTTTAACAGTAAATCCTAGATTTCTATACATTGCCAAGGCAGGTAAATTAGATATGCGTACCTCCAAGAAGATTTCATGCATCCCTCTATTCAAACATTCATCTATTAATTCTTTAGTAAGTTTTGAGCCATATCCCTTACCACGAGCGGAAGGTAAAATAGCAATATTCGTGATTTGTCCTTCATCGTATACAAGCCAAGCACCAGCATAGCCCACAATATGATTTCCTTCACAAATAACCATATATAGCTTATTATCGGCCCCTTCAAGTTCAGCAAGTACAGAGTCCAAGCTCCATGGAACAGAAAAGGACTGTTGCTCTATCTCATAAATGGCTTGAGCATCATCTACCGTAGCTAACCGAATCTCCATTATTCTGCTCCTGCCGCTTCGGTAACAACAACTGTAGGATTTTGGTTTAACATGTCTGGATTATCCTTATGGCGTTCCTCCCATAAAACCTCTGCTTCAGAGCGACGGATATAATAAGGAACCATATCCATTGGATCACATATCTCTTCACGGATAACTAAATCGCGTCCCGCTAAAAGTAAAGAACTGGCTTTTGGAATGCGTTGTGAAATATCTAGAATAGTCATATTAGTATCGTTTTCATCTAAAAGCTTTTCAATACGCTTGATACCATCACCTAAGAATAAGACCTCTTCCTTAGTTTCTCGGAACTTTTCTAATAAATCACTAGCAGCTATAACAAAAGGCTCTTCTTTACATACTAGCTCATTGTTTTCATATCGATACAAGCCAGCATATACATGCTTTTTCTGAGCATCGATCACAGTACAGATAGTTCTATTTGTATATGAAACATTATGAGCCAAACTATCCATGGTCATCACACCGTACAATGGAATTTGTAAGGCATAAGCCATAGCTTTTGCAGTCCCCATACCTATACGCAATCCCGTAAATGAACCAGGACCAATGCTAACTATAATACCTTTTAGTTCATTCTTTTTTACTTGTGAGGCTCGCAACAACATGTCGATGTGAGGTATTAGCTGCTCAGAATGAGTTAATCCTGCTTGAATGGTTAGTTCACCAATCAAGTTTGTTTCATCCATTAAGGCCACACTCGATACGAGCGAACTTGTCTCAATTCCCAACCACATATGGGCCTCCTATATCTACTAAATCATCTTTTGTAAGATAATCACTACTTAATGTAATAGATCGGCTTGTATCATCAATACGAGTCAGATATATCCATAATGTTTCATCTGGTAATTCATCAGAAAATTTATCAGCCCACTCCACAATGGATACACAGTCCTCTGTATATTCGTAAAAGCCAATATTTTCTAGCTCACTTATATCATCCAACCGGTATACATCAAAATGATATAAATGTGTTCTATCAACATCGTAAGTATTCATGATAGCAAACGTAGGGCTTGTAATCTCCTCTGTAACGCCAAAGCCTTTCGCAATGCCTTGGGATAGATGTGTTTTTCCGGTCCCCAAATCACCAATTAAAGCAATGCATAAAGGGTCTCCACTTTGTTTGACCCATTTGCCTAATAGTTGTCCAAATTGTTGTGTATCTTCAACTGTATGAGTCTCTAATTGAACCTGTGCCTTATGATTCATGAAAATGATTATATCCTTTCGCTTCTATGGTCTTAATCGTTTTATCTGGTGTTACCATCTGCACCTGAGCTGGTCCAGATACAACTTTACCAATTATTGTAATGCCTGCTAAATTCTCTAATTTAGAAAGCAATGATTTAGGAGCCGTGAATACTAGTTGAAAGTCCTCTCCACCATACAATGCATAGTCCACTGGATTAGTCTGCAAATACTTAGCTAATTCATAAGTCTCCTCATGTAGTGGAATAGCTTTTTCCTCAATAACAATCGATACATTGCTAGCCGATGCAATTTCATTTAATTCACTACCGAGACCATCACTAATATCATTCATACTATGAATACCTAATTGTCTCAATTGTTGGCCCAATTCTATTTGTGGATCTGGACGTTGATGACCAACCTTGGTCATATGATAACCATCTAAATTATATGATAAGGCGCCCAAACCTGTAGCAGCATAACCTACGTAATTTGTAATACCCACAATATCACCTACTTGCGCACCGCTACGCATAATAGCAGTTCCTTTAGGGACATCACCAATAATTGTTACAGTCCACACCATGGGCCCTTCCGTACGCACCGTATCCCCACCAAGTATATTAAGATGATATTTTGCGCATTGATCTTTTATACCTCTATAAACTTCATCAAGAATAGCCGTATCAACATATTCAGGTGCCGCCACAGATAGCACAATTTGACGAGGAGTACCACCCATAGCAGCAATATCACTCAAATTGGCCGTCATGAGACGATAGCCTACATCATAGGGCTTCATATAGTGAAAGCTAAAGTGAACCCCTTCCACCATCGTATCAGTACTAATTAATTGATCTGTTTCTTCCTTAGCACTATATACAGCACAATCATCACCAATTCCTGTAATCACAGTACTTGGATCATGTATCGTATTATCTTGAATGTGGCGAATGAAATTAAATTCCCCTACATCTTTTAATTGCATCTCATCACCTGGCTTCCGATTAGTATACATATTGTATTGTAACATATATAAAAGACAACAAAAATAGCAGATAGTTGATATATCAACTATCTGCTATCAATGAGCCTAACTTAATTATTTTTTAATTAGGTTTGTCATCCGTTTAACAGGATCTTTCGTATCAAAGGAACCTACAGTAGGTACCTTTTTACCATTGCTAACGAAGAGAACACCATTAATATTATCAAAGGATGTCAATGTATTTACAATGGCAGCCATTTGTAATTTAACAGTTAAGTC
>DXZL01000086.1 GCA_019419725.1 Veillonella sp.
TAAGAAAAAGGACGAGCTGCCACTCGTCCTTTATTTGTTGTATTGTAGGTAATTTCATACACTCTACTAATAAATATAGTATACCATATTTATTAGAAAATAAATATCTAACAATACATACAAACACGCCAACAAAACAAAGTGCTAACATCATATAAAAATATTAGCACTTTATTTAGTCTATTAAATTTTTGAATATTCCTTATTTTTTAGCCTTAGAGCAACGATCCAACAAGTACGCAACGCTTACGAATGGGATGCCGCCGCTTTCACCAAGACCAATTTCACATGTAGAACTGGAGCTTACGCCAAGTGTAGCACCGTATTCGGCAACTTCACTAGCAAGGTCTTTTGTAGCACATTTATTAAGTTCTGGTGTGAAGAAACCTTTTTGACCGGCAAAGCCATCACACGCAAAGGATTTGATATTAAATACATGGTCAGAGCAGAGGCGTGCCAAGTCTTCAATATATTGAGATTTGCCCAATACTTTGATTTTACATTGTTTATGAACAAGAACGCGTTCATCGCATTTTGTAATATCAAGGCGAGGTACTACGAATTTGCATAAGAATTCAGAAATATCATTAATTTCTAAATCTGGCATATGTTTGAAGGCATGGTTAAAGCATGCACTATGGTCAATAACGATTGGATATTTACCATTTTGAGATGCTTTCATCAACGCATCGTGTAAATCTTTTACAGCACGTTCATGTACGTCATCGTAGTTTTCAAAGCTCAAGCCGCAGCAGAGGTTTTCGATATGTTCAGGATAGATAATATCGATTTGAGCCTTATTGCAGAGGCTTTCAACAACTTGTTGCAAGCTGCGTTGATCATCATAACCTTGGTTTTGACGGAACGCACGGTTCGCACAAGTACTGAAGTATACAACCTTTTCAAAGTTAGTAGGTTTAATGCGGTTTTTCAATTTATAGCGATTAGCCTTAGGCGTTGTTTTAGGTACATATGGTGTAACACCTGTTACGCCATGTAAGCCTTCAGTAATCTTAGAAATCGCTTTTTGTGTAATGATAGAACCTGCAATGCCTTCGAGGCTTACACCAGCACGGCACATTTGAAGTGTTGTGGAGAAGTTATCGTAGATTTTCTTAGCCAATTCTGGTGCAGGTGGATCGATGCGGCGCATGGACAATGCGATTTGAGCAGTATCGATGCTAAGTGGGCAAAGACCTTTACACATAGAGCAAGCAGCACAAGTATCTACGCCGAAGTATTCGTAACCTTTTCTAAGTTCAGATGCCAATGTGAAGTTACCTTCGTTTTCAAGGCGTTTAGTTTCGCGCAACAATGCGATACGTTGACGTGGAGTCAATGTTAAGTTACGGCTTGGACAATGTTTTTCACAGAAACCACATTCCATACAGATTGTGAAAGCATCGTCGATAACGCATTGAGCTTTAAGGTTTTTCTTGTACACATCTGGATCATCAGTAATCATAACATCAGGGTTCAAGATGCGTTCAGGGTCAAAGATGGCTTTGATGCGACGGTTGATTTCGTACGCTTTTTTACCCCATTCCATTTCAACGAATGGTGCTACCATGCGGCCTGTACCATGTTCAGCTTTCAAAGAACCACCGAAACCAGATACGCGTTCAGACATTTCTTTTACCAAGTCGCCGAAGTTCTTAGTATCTTTAGGGTCGCTGAAATCAGGTGTAATGTTAAAATGAACGTTACCAGATAAAGCATGACCGAAGATTACGCCACCGTCTACGAAATCGTATTTGTGGAATAATTCAGTAAGCATTTCGATGCCCTTAGTGAAGTCTTCGATTTGGAAGCAAACGTCTTCTGTGATAACAGTAGTACCTTTTCTACGTTGACCACCAACGATTGGCAAGATACCTTTACGGATAGCCCACCAAGAATCGTATTCCTTAGGATCTTGAGAGTAAAGACTTGGGATAGCTGTTGGGATGTCTTTCAATTGTTCTTTAATGAAAGCTAGATTTTCATCTACAGTTTCTTTGGAATAGCTTTCAGTTTGGAACAAGATAGCGCTTGTACCTTCTGGTACTTCACGAACGAAGTCAGGTACATTATCTAGAGATTGAACGGCTTTCAAGGATTGATAGTCCATCATTTCTGCAGCTACAACCTTATCGCGGCCCATATTAGCCAAGGCCACAACGGCCAAGGATGCATCGTTCAATGTTTTGAAGAACATGAGACCGCAACCTTTATGAGGTACGTCTTCAACGGTGTTGTACACGATTTCAGATACGAAGCCCAATGTACCTTCAGAACCGATGAACAAGTGATTGATGATGTCGATAATGTCTTCGAAATCAACAAGGGAGTTCAAGCCATAGCCTGTAGTATTTTTGATTTTGTATTTGTGATGAATCAAATGAGTCAATTCTTCATCAGCCAAGATTTCTTTGCGCAATTGCAAGATATCTTCAACCATTTGAGGTTTTTCACGAAGGAATTGTTCAATAGATTTTTTGTCGGATGTATCAAGAACAGTACCATCTAGTAATACAACGCGGATGGAACGGATTGTTTTATAGGAGTTTTGAGCCGTACCACAGCACATACCAGAGGAGTTATTATTCAAAATACCGCCTACTAATGCTGTTGCAAGTGTAGCAGGATCTGGACCAATTTTGCGGTTATATGGTTTCAATAAATCGTTCGCATCGGAACCGATAACACCACATTCGCATTTTAAAGCTTTGCCATCGTCGATAACTTCCATTTTTTTGAAGCCATCATTACATACGATGAGCACGTCTTCACTGGAACATTGACCAGACAAAGAAGAACCAGCTGCACGGAATGTAAATGGTGTACCACATTGTTGGCACAAACGAATAAGGCGTCTTACTTCACGTTCATCCTCAGCCTTTACAACAACCTTTGGTAAATAGCTATAACAGGACGCGTCAACACCATATGCATAACGACGTAAATGATCGGTATAGACACGATCTTTGCAAATCTCTTTTGCCTCCTTGGCAAAACGTTCATAATCTTTTATAAGCGTACTCACTTGTATATCCTCCTATCCTCTCTTAAGGAATTTGTCTTATATTTAGTATACGCCGTTCTCATTCTCACTACTATAATTATGCATAAATTATATGTCTCCTAATAATTCTCGATATGCATCGCTTTTTTATTTCTTTACTTGAAAGTGCATCTCAATGGCATTATCATGTACTCATTTTTTCACATATTAAAATAAAACTATTTTGTTTACTTAGTAATTAAAGAACTCTATAATAAATGAACGCCAAATTGCCCATAAAACTTGATGTATCGTGTATATAATTCTATAGGAAATAGTTTACATAAATTATACATAAAACTGTATATTTCTATTTATTTCAATTTTATCGTTCTCATTTATATTTAAGTATGACTTTTAATCATAACTTTTAGATTTCCCTACTAACAATCGTTCACTTTCACATAAAAAGCCCTCTAGGGATATAACTCTTTCGAGCAACCACTAGAGGGCTTATAGTAAACATATCAAATCTATCGGCTCATACTAACTAGAACATAAGAAGTATAGTATTCGAATTTCTATTGATGATCAGAGAAGCCATATTATCCCAAAATACCAGACTTAAGAATAAGACGTACAGCTAGTGCAAAGACTGCAACGCTCATAAGGGCAAGGATAGATTTTGCTTTCAACCGTTTAGCAATTCGCGCCCCTACTTGGGCCCCAAAGATAGCGCCAATACTAGTAGGAATAGCAATACTAAATACGATATGATTTTCCAATAAATGGGTTATAACGCCTATCATTGTAGATACAGCAAGGATGGATTGGCTTGTAGCTGTAGCCATATGGGTAGGAAACCCCATGAGATAAATTAAGGCCGGCACATGAATAAGGCCACCACCAATACCAAAGATACTGGAGATAAAACCTACAAAAAAGCTAATGCTAATGCCAATAGGCTTGCTATACGTTAGCTGATCAAGGGTAAGGCTTTCTTCCTTCCGCTCCCCTTTTTTGAAGTTCTTAAATCCAATCAAACCAGAAGCGCATAGCATAAAGCACCCAAAGGCAAACATAAAGCCTTGTCCAGAAAACCAACCAGACATTTGGGCCCCTAAGATAGCGCCAGGAAAAGTGGCTAAGCTAAAGACTATAGCTGCACTAATAAGCACCTTTTTCTGCTTAATATACGCAATAGAACCAGAAACGGCGTTACACATAACGGAAAAGAGCGATGTCCCTACAATCATAGATGGGGACCACTCCGGGAACCAATACATGAAGAGAGGAACGAACACAAGGCCCCCTCCGGCACCGATGATGGTGCCTAGCATAGCCGCTAAAAAGCCGACTATGGTAAAGAATATATAAAATACTATAATGTTATCCAGCATAATAAGGCCTCCCTTTACTTAGATTGGAGAAATCTCTTTGCTATAACTAATTCGATTGGAAAAAGTCTTTCGCTGCTTTTAATCGTCCTCGTTCACAAGAGACTTGTAGCTCGTCACCTGGTTCAAGTTTCACATCCCCAAGAGGTACAATGTAGGTACCATTTCGGCGAATACTTACGATTAATGTGCCATCTGGCAATGCCAAGTCTTGTAACTGCACCTCTGTATAGTTTGCCACTACAGGCACCTTCGTTTGGAAGAAGGTTTGCACTGATTCTAAATGGCTTTGACCGGTCATGGCTTGCAATAAGGAATCGTAAATTGGCGGCTCTTTTAAAAGCTCTGCTACAAGGTATGCCACAAGTGTAACAATACCGATAGCGTAAATATTAGAGAAGCTATTCGTCATTTCAAGGACGAGTAAAATCGCCAAAATCGGAGTTCTCATCGCAGCTGCTAACATACCACCCATGGCACAAATAACGAATTGCGGTACAAAATCAGGTGAGATAATACCGATTGATGAAAGCACGCTTTCACAAAAAGCACCTGCAGAGGCACCTATGACGAGCATGGGCAAGAATATGCCGCCTTGCGCACCACTGCCATAGCAGAAGGTGGTAAGTAAAATCTTACCTAGTACGATACCACCCAAGAGCAATACGCCATGCGACTGAAAGGCTAGCTGTCCTACCAGATCATTGCCACCGCCTAAAAGAAGTTGCGAGTCATAGCCGATGACGGCCACAGTCACAAAAGTAAGGGCTAATTTCAAGAACCGAGAGCATTTAAGCCACTCAAAGAATTTCTTGAACGCAAAGATCATGCGACAGAATAGCACCCCACAGAGCCCCATGATAACGCCCACCATAAGCAGTACAGGAAAGTACTCAATAGGAACCCCTGAGGTTACCGAAAATCCAAGAGCTGGGTCGAGGCCAAAGATACTAACTGTAATATAGTTAGAAATCAATGTAGCCACAAAGGTTGGCACAACGAGGTAAGGATAAAAACTTTTATGGATCTCTTCAAAGACGAACATCGCCCCCGATACAGGTGCACTAAAGGCAGCCGTTAAGCCCGCCCCTGCGCCAGCAGAGGTCAAGATGCGCTGCTCACGCAGCCCTGAATTCATCCAATAGGACACAATCTTGCCGGCAGAGCCGCCGATTTGTACGGCTGGCCCTTCACGGCCTACAGAAAAGCCTGCAAAACCAGTCAAAACGCCACCTATCATCTTAGAAGCCAACGTCCGATACGGTTTCATATCAAAGAGGCCCAGCATTTCTCCTTCGATTTGAGGAATACCAGAGCCCCCAGACAATGGGGCCCATGCAAGCAATCTGTCGACGATAAAGGCAAAGATAACCATTGCTACAAGCCAGCCTATGGCCCATTCCATGGTAATGCCGTTCATCAAATGCCAACGAATATGCTCTGACTCAAGGATTAAATAACGGTACGTAGCACCACAAAAGCCTGCAATCACGCCCACAAGAGCGCCCTTTGCAATGAGCTCCGTTAACAATATACGATTCATGGACATATCTGCTAAGGTAGAACTGCGCTTATTAAATTTCCATAGCCTCATACCATTCCTCCTTAGCATTAGCCAAAATTTAAACACTCGTGCATAAACTATGTATTCATACCCTTAGTATACTTATGTAAACCATCATTTTCAAGAAACGATTACATACAATGTCAGTTATCTAATTAGAAGACAACGCTACAAACGCAAAGCTAGCCACCTCTACAATGAGATGGCTAGTTTTGTTAAGCAAGTGTATAAATGTATTTTCTTTACATATTCGG
>DXZL01000087.1 GCA_019419725.1 Veillonella sp.
ACCATATATACAGTAAAATTTATTATCCCTTATATTCTGCAATGGCCTGTAAAAAACTGAGGCCATACTTTTTCAATTTGGCTTCCCCTACGCCCTTAACATTGCCAAACTCACCTAATGTTGTGGGTCGCAAATTAGCTAAGTCAATAAGTACTGTATCAGGGAAGATAAGATATGGTCGAAGACCGGCCTCTTCAGCGAGGCGTTTGCGATGTTGTCGCAAGTGTTCAAATAAACTACCTACACCGGAAGTAGATTTTCCTCGGCTCATAGTGGATGTAGACTGACGAGTGCGAGACGGTACAGACACATGTTGTCTGATTTCCTCTACCTCTTTATGCCCAGCAAGGACTTCCTCAGCACCAGCCGTTAAAGATAGTACAGGATACTTACCTGTAGAGCTACGCAAGTAGCCAGAAGCCACAAATTGTTGGATAAGGCCCTTAATCGATTTCTCGTCTACATTGCTCAGTAGACCAAAGACAGGCAATGCATCGTGTCCTGCGCGCATGATGCGATCCGTTCGTTCACCGCGCACGATAGATGTAATCATAGAGGCCCCGTAGCGCTCATCGGTGCCCATAATAGCACGGAAGATGGCCTTCGCCTCTTTCGTTACATTTACCTTATCAGCGGAACCTTTACAGGAGCTACAATTGTCACATGTGGTCCAGACCGTGCTTTCACCAAAATAGTTAAGCATATATTTACGCAAACAATTACTGCAGAAACAGTAATCAATCATAGACTGCAACTTGCGTAGTTCCACCTCTTGCCGCTCAGGCGTTTCTATGGACTGTTCAATCAAATACTTGTGAACCTGTACATCCTGCCCGCTGTAGAGCAAAATACATTCTGCAGGTGCTCCATCGCGACCTGCGCGGCCCGCCTCTTGATAGTAGGACTCCATGTTACGTGGCATCTGGTAATGCAACACATAGCGCACATTACTTTTATCAATGCCCATCCCAAAGGCATTGGTAGCCACCATAACCTGTAGTTTATCATCCGCATAGGCGTTTTGCATCTCACGGCGCACCTCATCGCTGAGCCCTCCGTGATAATGACCTACCTTAATGCCTGCACGGGTTAGATTTTCATACACCCGATCTACATCCTTGCGCGTCGCACAGTAGATAATACCATTTTCATTGGCATGTTGACGCACATAATGGATTACATAATCCATGCGTTTAGGTGTACGGATGACAGAGAAGGATAAATTAGGCCGGTCAAAGCCCGTTACGTATACATTCGCATTATCGAGACCTAATAGTTTCTTAATATCATTTTCTACATATTTTGTCGCCGTCGCTGTGAAAGCACCTACAATAGGTCTCTTCGGCAAAGAGTTGAGCCACTCACCAATGAGCCGATAGGATGGTCTAAAGTCATGGCCCCACTCAGAAATACAGTGAGCCTCATCAACGATAACTTGAGCTATAGGCAACGCTCGCAGAACATTACAGAAAAAATTAGAACCTAGTCGCTCTGGTGCAATATATAAGAGCTTAATCTTGCCACTGCGTACCTCGTACATTGTCTTATTAAACTCCGCTTGGGTAAGGGTACTATTAATGAGTGCCGCTGGAATGTTCTGCACTAATAGACCATCTACTTGGTCTTTCATAAGGGAAATGAGTGGCGAAAACACGATAGTAAGGCCCGGCTTGCAAAGAGCAGGAATCTGGAAACAAATAGACTTGCCGGCCCCTGTTGGCATGATACCAATTACATCTTCATTGCGTAATAAGGAAGCAATAGGAGCCTCCTGAGCCGGTCTAAAGGAGGTATACCCAAAGTAGGTTTCCAACATCCGTAATGCCTGTTGTTTCATCATAGCTTGTTGCTTCATCTCGACCGACTGTGATGCAATAGCTTGTTTTGAAGCTGGCTGTTGTTCCATAGGTACCTCCTTTCACGTTCCAGAAATATACATACAAGACCATAATTACGACTATCAATGACGAAATTTCGTATACAAAACACGAAATATCGTTTTTCCATTCTTATATTTTAACATATTTCATATGCCATTGGGCTTATTAGTATAAACGATTTATTAGTCCAACGTCTAATGCATATGTAGAAAACCAATCTTCAAAATTTGTATAGAAACTACGTAATATCACGAAATTTTTACACTCTAAAGCGCTAATATATGGTACAATAGGAATTATTTATAATACTATAGAATAGAACTACAACCTAAGGAGGTCTTATATAGGCATGACACAAGACAACTTAATGATTATAATCGCCTTTGCCTTATACCTAGGACTCATGATGTATATCGGGGTCTACTATTACAGGAAATCTAACAGCATTGGTGATTACATTCTCGGTGGCCGACAACTAGGACCATGGATCACAGCACTTAGTGCGGAAGCATCAGATATGAGTGGTTGGATGCTCATGGGTGTGCCTGGCCTAGCGTATACTACGGGGATTTCTGGTGTATGGATTGCCGTAGGTCTCACATTAGGTACATGGGCAAACTGGAAGTTTGTTTCTAGACGCTTACGTAACCATACTGAGGTAGCTAGTGACAGTTTAACTTTACCAGACTATTTGAAAAATCGTTTCCACGATCAATCTCATTCGGTAGCCGTTATCTCCGCCCTATTTATCTTGATTTTCTTCTTGATTTATACATCATCAGGGTTCGTAGCAGGTGGTAAACTGTTCAACACCATCTTTGGTCTTGATTACACTGTATCTCTATTTATTACAGCGGGTATCGTCGTATTCTACACATTCCTCGGCGGCTTCCTCGCCGTATCTTGGACAGATTGTATTCAAGGGGCATTGATGTTCTTCGCTATCTTAGCGGTACCAATTACAGCTGCCATGTTTATGGGTGGTCCTATTGAAACATTCCAACTCATTCAACACGAGTTTCCTCAAGGACTTAGCCTATTCGGTGATCCATCTGATTGGTTCACTTGGGTTATTGGCTTGATTTCTTCTCTTGGTTGGGGGCTTGGCTACTTCGGTCAACCTCATATCCTCGTAAGATTCATGGCTATCTCTGATGCTAAAGAGCTTAAGAAATCTACAAACATCGCCATGGTTTGGGTTATCTTATCCCTTATGGCGGCCATTGCAGTTGGCCTCATCGGTCACGTATATATGCTGCCAGATAAATTGGTAGGCACTGATGCAGAAACTGTATTCCTTATCATGACTGAACGTCTCTTTACACCATTTGTAGCAGGTCTCATCTGGTCTGCAGTACTCGCAGCTATCATGAGTACCGCATCTGCCCAGTTATTAGTAACAGCCTCTGCCATTTCTAATGACTTCTATGCCAATATCATTCATCCTAAAGCGAGTGATAAAGAGCTGGTACTAGTAAGTCGTATCGTAGTACTACTAGTTGCATTAATAGCCATCTATATGGCAATGGATCCAGATAGCTACATCTTAACCATGGTTGCCTATGCATGGGCAGGTTTTGGTGCTGCCTTTGGTCCAGCTATCTTGTTCTCCTTATTCTGGAAACGCATGACACGTCATGGCTGTATCGCAGGTATCGTCGTAGGTGGTTTAACCGTACTCATTTGGAAACAATTTGGATTCCTCGGCCTTTACGAAATCGTGCCAGGCTTCATCTTCTCTTCCATCGCTATCTATGTAGTGAGTATCATGGGTAAATTACCTCCTCGTCCAGTTCTTAAGGACTATCGCGAAGCAGAAAAAATGCATGTTCTATAAATTAGAAATCGGACGTTTAAAATAGCATACATAAAAAAAGAGCTAGTTGATTCAACGATCAACTAGCTCTTTTATTATGAGTATTGTGCTAAGCCTTCCTTAATAGCTTCTTTCACTTCTGCTACGAGGGATGTTGGTGAAAGTACTTTCACACTTTGCATATATTGAAGTGCCCAATACTTAAAGGCATCATGATTTACACGTACACGGCATACAACATCATCAGATGTGACGTTGGTGAATTCCACATTGCCATCAAACCAATCTAAAATTTGGTTTACAATAGACCGCTTTGCCTTAAAACTTACGGTAACGGATTCACCGCCGAACATGTAAATATGTTCTTTTACATATTGTGATACATTAAAGGTGCGTTGTTGGTTATAACCCTTTATCTCCCGTAAAGGTTTTCTACGTTCGCTCAGCACCGTAATATGTGCAATTCGATCGACACGCAATGTAGACATGTCATCATAATTTTCATGGTTCCCAACTAGGTAATAGTGTCCCCGATTCATAACTAGTTGGAATGGATTGAATACATACTTTCGCTCCTTATTATCTGGACCGAGATTGATATGTAATCGTTTATCCACGTCAGGTTGGCAATAAGCCAAGGAAATTTTTCTCCCCTTTTGTATTGCTTCCTCTATGAGATCAATATTAAGGAATAAGTCCTGACTTCTATGAAGGTAACCCGTAGCACTTTCAATATCAATACCATGGGGCTTGAAATGAGAGCTACCCAATTTAGCAACACGACTAATTAAATCCTTACGTTGAGATGCGGTAATATGACGAGACGCCAAAATACCGTCAATTAATAATCTCAATTCCGAATCTTCAAAGGTATGAATCATATAAAAATCAGTACGGCGAATAGTACCATCTGCTCCTACGGCAGACTCTTCACATTGAATACCAAAATCACCAGATTCATATAAATCATTTAAATGACGGCCTAAGGTCTTCCGATCGACGGATACCTCGTACCGCTCGGCTAATATACTGCGAATCTCCTCTTGAGATAACGTATGATTAGCATCTGTTTCGTCTTTCAGGATTTCCAGTATGTATACTAGAACTGCCTTTTTAGATGCCATAAAAGACTCCTTTTACAAATAATACAATTAATACAACTTTATCAACTAATACAATTTATAGAATCATCCACAACACATCGGATGATATTTACAAAATACCCAAACACATTATACCATAATTTCATGAACGGTTCATTTTTTCCTCATTAAAATTATCGATTTACTATACTTTTTCAGCAATATAAAATAACTAAAAGTAATAAATATAAAATAAAAGTAAATTTAATTATATAAAACAAAACCCATTACACTTAGTACATATATATGTTATAAGTGTAACGGGTTTCTATTTTAGCTATAAAATCAGCAGAATATAATACAGACTCATAGCAACAGAATCAAATAAAGGGAGCTATCACTTAGGAAATACTACCTGTTTTCTTACTTCTAATAAAGCCTAATTGTTCCATACGCGTTGTTAATTCATTATAAAAAGCTTCAGCCATGGCATTTTGATGCTTTGTAGTTTGAGACTGATCTGCACTAAAGAGAGCCTCTTTAATCTTTTTAATTACCGTAGATTTCGCTTTTGGTTTGTTCAACAACTCCATAAATAATAAATCCTCTTCAGAAATATCACCAATAGCATCATTGAACATATCTGCTCCATACATATATTCACTGCCACCATGAACAATAGCTTTTACAAAGTTTGTAAAACGGGCAGGTATATAAGATAAGCCCTCCATATACTCTTCTTTTACAGGGAATGTTTTATAAAAGCGAATACCACCACGTACCATATGCTCTACTACAGCACGATACAAGCTACATACAGCAGGTTCTAATTCATCATCAGATACATGAGCTGCCTCATGGGCTGCTTTTAAAATAGCTAGAGCCTCGATCATATTAAACGTACCACCATCTTTGATAAGTGCTTGGAAGGTATCTCTTACGAGCTCATTTTCAAACATTTCCAATGCTTCCTCATCAAAGAGAATTTGAAAAACAAAGCTATTTACAATAGTGCGAACAGGAATTGTATTCACTTCAGCCGGATTTGCAACAGCAAAGTTGATATCTTTGGCAACGCTAGTTTTACAAATAATCGACTTGCGGAATGTCGTATCTAGTATAAAATCTAAATATTGTTCTTGATCCGCTTGGCTATTAGGTGCCAATTGCTCAAGTTTAGCTGCAATACTTTCATCATAGGTACGAACCATAGATAGTGTAAGATCTGCATCACATACATAAGCAAGATTATGCGCTTTCAAGTGGTCATTGAATTGATAGAAATAGCATGGATCATTATCAGGTTCTAAATGGTCATGACCTACATAATAGTCATCCTTTTGCATAACAGAGCGCAATGCACCAAGGAATTTACTATTTCGTTCTTTAAGATTATCATAGTTAAGAATCTGAGCACC
>DXZL01000088.1 GCA_019419725.1 Veillonella sp.
TTAACTTTCTCACCAATTAAAGGTATGGAAGGTAATATTGAGTTTTTAGGTTATTTTAAAAAGTACGAAGAAGGGGCTTTAACCATTGATGATACTTTAATCGATACAGTGGTTGCAGAGGCTCATTCATTATAGGAGATTACTATGCGTATCGGATTTTTCCCTAATATGGGGAAAAGCAATATTATGGCAGTTTTAAAAATGGCTGCACATATTTGTAAAGATGAAGGTATCGAAGTATTCTTGCCAGATGATCTCGAATCAGATGCACCTGCACGAGTACTTAAGATTCCTGAAACTCACATTTTAAGTCGTCCAGAAATATTTAAACAAATAGATATTGCCTTTAGTTTTGGTGGTGATGGTACCATCATCCATTTGGCACGACAAATTTACCCATACAATGTACCTGTTTGTGGTATTAATCTTGGTGAGTTGGGTTTCTTAAACCAAATCGAAGTTCACCAAATGCAAAGTCATATTAAACGTATTGCCAAGGGTGATTATAATATCGAAAAACGTGGACATTTATATGCGTATATTGACCGTAATAATGGTAATGAAGAAGAATTAGTACCTATCATTAATGAAATTGTTATTACCCGTGCAGAACCAGCTAAAATGGCACGTATCAATATGTCCATCAATAATCAACATACGCAAATGTATCCTTCTGATGGCTTGATCATTTCTTCTGCCACAGGCTCTACAGGATATAATCTATCTGCAGGTGGTCCTATTATGAAGCCTGATAATAGATCAATTATTGTGACTCCTGTAGCACCACATCTTATTCAAGGCGTTTCTCTTGTATTGGAAGAGCATGATACAATTCAAATCACCATGCCAGAACGAGAGCCTCAATTACATATCTGTATAGACGGTACATTTGACTATACGTTTACCAATAAAGAAACATTACATATAAGCTCCAATCCAGTATATTGCTTATTCGTACGTTTTAAAGATCAATGTTTCTTTGGTACATTATTTAAAAAATTAGCCTCTCGTCGTGACGAGTTATTATAATACTAAAATCTCAAGTGGGGTGATTTTGTGATTAACATTAACAATGCTGTTCAGTTTCAACATTTAATCTGGGATCGAGTAATGAAACACGCTAATGTTGTAGTAGATGCAACATGTGGCAATGGCCATGATTTATTATATCTAGCAGAGCGAGCAAGAAAAGGCTGTCATTTATATGGCATCGATATCCAAATGAAAGCTATTAATAGTAGCCAAGAGTTATTGCAGTCAAATGATATAGCTGAAGATGTGAGCCTAACATTTATCCATGACTCCCATGATCGTGCATTAGCTAATCAGTTAAAAGATGAAGTAATTGATTTAATGATTTTTAACCTAGGATATTTACCGGGTGGCGATCATCAAGTTATAACTAAACCGCATCAAACAATTGACGCTATAAAAGAGGGTTTAGAGAAATTATCTAAGTCTGGAGTTATCACAATTGTTGCTTACCCTGGAACAACAGAAGGGTTAGAAGAAATGCAGATCCTTAAATCGTATTTATCAGATTTAGAACAGAAATTGTATAATGTATGTCATTGGCATCCAATGAATCAAATAAATAATCCACCTGAGTTATTTATATTGCAAAAACGATAAAAAGAAATATATCTTTATTCATCATGAATAAAACTCATAAGAAACATGTAAAAGCCCCTTTATAGGGGCTTTTATTTATACATGCATATTATTCTAGTTTTAAATTATTAATTTCGTATAAATAGATGAAGCTTATAGGCTATATGTTTGCACGCCCTCAATCTATAGAATGTTAACATTTTTTTAAATATAAATATAATATGCATAACTAGTATGAGATATGCGATTTATACCATATATTAATTATGAATATATGGTATAATAATAGCAGAAAGATACTATTCTCTTTTATGTGCAAGTTTTAAAAAAGGGAGTTCAAAATGAAACGCTATCGCTATAACAAAATTAAAGAAATCGTGCAGTCCAAGGCGATTGAAACTCAGGAGGAATTAGCAGCGGCCTTATTAGAAGAAGGTATTGAGGTAACGCAAGCTACTGTTTCTCGTGATATTAAGGAATTGATGTTAATTAAAATTCCTACAGGCGATGGACACTATCGATATGCATTATCTCCAGAAGAAAATGTAGTTCTATCTCGTAGTCGAATCAATCGATTATTTCAAGATTCTCTAATTAAGGTAGATCATAGCTTGAATCAAGTTGTATTACATACAATTCCTGGTTCAGCTCAATCCGTAGCATTTTCTATTGACCATGCAAAATGGTCTGAAATTATTGGTACATTAGCTGGTGATGATACAATTTTGTTAATTGCAAAATCTGAAGCTGAAGTTCCAGCAATTTTGGCGAAAATTCAAGATTTAATGAAGGACTAAATAGATGTTAACGCAAATGAGCATTCGCAACTTTGCGTTGATTGAGCAAATGAATATTTCATTTAATGATGGCATAACTATCTTTACCGGCGAAACTGGGGCAGGGAAATCCATATTAATGGATGCCTTTAGTATCCTTTTAGGAGAGCGCGCAAGCAGCGAGTTCATTCGTCATGGTAAAGATAGTTTTGTTATAGATGGAATATTTGATATTGCCGATCACCAAAGTATACAAGAACTATTAGAATCTAAAAATATTATGGTTGAGGAAGGGGAGTTAATTCTCTCCCGGTCATTTAACCGCAATGGTAAATCTACCATCTTAGCTAATGATCAACCTATACCATTAAAAGCATTAAAAGAAATTGGTCAACATTTAGCTGATATTCATGGTCAATATAGTAATCAACGATTATTAGATGCCGATACACATCATGAATATTTGGATACCTATAATAAAGAGGGACAGAAGGCTTACAAGATCTATTTAGATGCTTATAAGATATATAAGCAAGCTAAACAAGATGTAGATCATTTACAAGAAAATATGTCTGAACGAGCGCGAGAGCTCGATATGCTGCGATACCAAATCGATGAGATTGAAGAAGCAGGTCTTACTATCGGTGAAGATGTTTCTATTGCAGAGGAATTAAAACGACTCGATAGTTTTGAACATATTGATAAGGTATTAGGTTCTTGTTATGATGCCTTTTATAATGGTCGCCAACCATTACTAGACACAATCAATTCCATTAAGGTAGAGGTTAATGATCTTGTAAAATATGATGGTGAATTGAAAGAAGTATCTGAAATGGTTGATTCTGCTTATTTCCAACTAGAAGAGGCGGCTCAATCGTTAGATCGTTATAGAGATACTATTAGCTATGACGAAGAACGCTATAAGTATTGCCAAGATAGAGATACAACTATTTATGGCTTAAAGAAAAAATATGGTGAAACTGTAGAAGAAATTCTGGCATACGAAGAAAAGGCTCAAGCTCGTTTAGAGGAGCTTGAAGGCCTCGTATTTGCTCAAGATGAATTAGAGGCTCGTTTAGATAAAGCTCAAAAAGACGCAGAAGAGGCTTTAATAGCTTTACGTGACATTCGTCTAAAAAATGCAAAAGTTATAGCCTCTGCATTACATCAAGAATTAGTAGATTTAGGTATGCCTAAAGGGGATATTGAATTCCATATAGAGAATGGTGAGGGATTATCTCCTTTAGGAGCAAAATCTATTGAACTACTATTCTCTGCCAATAAAGGTGAACAATTATTACCACTTCACAAGGTAGCCTCTGGTGGTGAATTAGCTCGTATTGCGCTAGCCTTCAAATCTGTCTTCCGTACTGATACGTTCAAAACAATGGTATTTGATGAAATTGATGTTGGTATCAGTGGAGATATAGCATTAAAGGTTGCTGAGAAAATTCTACATCTATCTAAGACAAATCAAGTATTTTGTATCACTCATTTACCTCAAACAGCAAGTATTGCAAAACAACATTATCACTTATCTAAAATAGAGCAAGATGACCGTACAGTTTCAACATTATCTGTACTTAATGAGGATGAACGAGTTACGCAAATCGCTTCAATGATGTCTGGTCGAGGTATGTCGTCAACAGCATTAGCAGCAGCTAAAGAACTAATTGCCCATTTTAATTGACTAAAATCGCATAATTACTTATACTAATAGTATTAAGTGAATATGTTGATAGAGGTGCGAGTATAAATAGTAATCATGAGGAGTAGGCATGCATTGATCCATGATAAAAGGGATGCTTGCCGAAGTTCGGTGATTGCGACTCATCGTTCTGGTTGTCTATTTAATAAATGGACGACTGTCATCAATTTGAATTGGTGGAGTGCTATCATTGAGCTTTTAGTAACAGTTATAAGCTATATAAACTATAAGGCCAGTGGATGCATCCACTGGCTTTTTTGGAGGTATATATGATTCGAGTAATGGTAAATGGCGCTGGCGGTAAAATGGGCCGCGAAGTAGTCAAAGCAGTACATAATGATCCTGAGTTAACATTAGCAGGCGGTATCGATCCTACTAAGGCAGGTCAAGATGTAGGCACCGTAGCGGGTATCGAACAATTAGGAATTACAATGAATGCCTCCATCGATGAGGTTCTAGATACTAATAAACCTGATGTAATTGTAGATTTTACAAATCCTGCTGTTATCTATGAAAATGCGAAAAAGATGCTATCCGCAGGTATTCATGTAGTTATTGGTACTACTGGTTTAACAGCAGAACAACGCGACGAATTAGATGCTATTGGTCGTAAGAATAATGCCAACTGCCTTGTAGCTCCTAATTTCTCTCTTGGAGCAGTTATGATGATGAAGGTTTCTGCTGAATTAGCTCCATATTTCCCTAATGTAGAAATTATTGAGCTTCATCATAACCATAAATATGATGCGCCATCTGGTACATCTATTTTAACAGCAAAATTAATTAACGAAGCTAAACAAGCTGCGAATGCAACTGCAGCAGAGGATTTAACGCGTGAAAGTTTACCAGGTGCTCGTGGCGCTAAGGTTGATGACGTAACCATCCACAGTGTTCGCTTACCTGGTTACGTAGCTCACCAAGAAGTACTATTTGGTGGCTATGATGAAACCTTAACGATTCGTCACGATAGTTTAAGTCGTCTTTCCTTTATGCCAGGCGTAGTATTAGCATGTAAAAAAATTAGTACTAAAACTGGTTTAACATACGGCTTAGAGCATTATTTATAATATAAGAGCAAGGAGATATAGTAATGAAAAAACCTAATGTTGCAATTCTTGGTGCTACTGGTGCAGTAGGTGCTGAATTTATTACACTTATTGAAGAGCGTAATTTCCCATATGAAAATCTTAAATTGTTAGCATCTGCTCGTTCTGCAGGTACTGAACTTACCGTTAATGGTAAAACATATGTAGTAGAGGAAGCTAAACCTGAATCTTTTGAAAATATTGATATCGCTCTATTTGCAGGTGGTTCTATTTCTAAAACATTATCACCAGAAGCAGCTAAAAGAGGCGCTATCGTTATTGATAACTCTAGTGCATTCCGTATGGATCCTGAAGTACCTCTTGTAGTACCAGAAGTAAATCCAGAAGATATTTTAAAACATAAAGGTATCATTGCTAATCC
Organism: Veillonella sp.; assembly: GCA_019419725.1. GTDB lineage: Bacteria > Bacillota > Negativicutes > Veillonellales > Veillonellaceae > Veillonella. Next base: position 5,563 of record DXZL01000088.1, read on the forward strand.
TAACTGCTCCACTATTATTATGAGCTTAGGTTTGAAACCACTTCATGATATTTCTCCAATTAAACGCATTGTAGTAAGTACATATCAAGCAGTATCTGGTGCAGGTAAAGAAGGTATTGAAGAACTTGAAAACCAAGTAAAACAATATACAGCCGGCGAAGAAATGACTGCAAACTTATTGCCAACAGGTTCTGCGCCTAAACATTATCCTGTAGCATTTAACCTTTTACCACAAATTGATGTGTTCTTGGACAATGATTATACAAAAGAAGAAATGAAAATGGTTCATGAAACACAAAAAATTCTTCACGACGACACAATTCAAGTTGTACCAACTACTGTACGTGTTCCAGTGTATCGTTCCCACTCTGAATCTGTTTTAGTAGAAACAGAAGAACCAGTTTCTGTAGAAGCTTTCAAAGCAGCATGTGAGAAATTCCCTGGTTTACAAGTAAAAGATAATCCTGCAGAACAAATTTACCCAATGCCATTATATACATCTAATCAAAACGACTGTGAAATCGGCCGTATTCGTAAAGACTTATATAACGACAAAGGTATGAATTTCTGGATTGTAGGGGACCAAATTCGTAAAGGTGCAGC
>DXZL01000089.1 GCA_019419725.1 Veillonella sp.
AATTATAAATGATCCCAAGGACCGTCACGCAAGTCTTGTTCCCAATAATACTCAACCTTCATATCACTGCGTTTAACCTTATCAAACATCTTAGAACGTGCCGAAGTCATCACATTTTCACTATGTTTACCATCAAAGTACGCATATCTAGACTTACCTAAAGTATACATAACAGATACATAAGGTTCTACAGAACTAATATTGCTTTTACCAATTCCTAAGTCTACAGAGATATGAGGCGTCACATTCATTTTAGCGCCTACCTTTAGCCCATGTATGGATTGCCACTTATGTTGGTCAATATAGAACATCTCTGCTGGATGTTCTCCTGGTGCTTTTGTTTTCCAATGATATCCTTCCACATAACTAGATAGCCAACGGGCATTCTTATAATCTCGTGTATACCGTATATCAAAGCCATCCAATACATGTTCATAAGAATATTGGGGTGTTCTACGAATACCATCAGGTGCTGTACTAAAGCTATCATGGAAATCTATTGCCCGCGGTACTTGACGCAAAGGTGTGTTAATGTCATAAGGCCCCACCTTTTTTTCTGATAGTCCATGGTATACATTGACACTAATCGTATTTAGACCAGCTACATATTCTAATCCTGCACTAACACGAGAAAATTTATTCTTAAAAGCATAGTCATAGAATACATTGGCACCGACGTAGGCATGCTCATGTGTACTAAGGCGACGATAGCCAACACCAGCAGTACCGACAACACCAAGAGTATCATGTTCTACTACTTCACCTTTATCAATATAACTTCCTTGACCGTCAATTCTTCCAAAATCTGCGTCCGACCCATTCCAATATGTAGTAGTGGAAACTTTTTCGCCACCATTACCATCTAAGCGACCTTGTACAAACACCACGGATTTTCCATCTTTACCATATTGTTTTATGGGTTGCAATGTTTCTATAAAATACTTTGCGTTCATTTTCTGCTTAGAATTATGATTACGATAATGGAATCGTGTATCATAGCTTAGATTATTATCAGTCATTTGTTTATTAGGCATTGCATAATCATGATAAGAATCTTTCTGAGTACCTTGTAACCCAATACCGATATCCGTACGATCCATCCAGCTTGATTGAACTGTTTCCCCATTATCCTTATCTGCAGCAAAAGCATATGTAGCAAAGCTACAAGTCAATGCCGTGCATACTAAAGATTTGATAATAACCCTTTTACTAACCATAATCTACCCCTCTTTTATATGAAAGTTTCATGAAAGATACTTTTATTATATATCCTTTAACCAGCTAAAGCAATAATATATCTTATCCACTTTACAGCATATATATTCTTTATAGTTTATTAGTGCATATATTTGAAAGTTTTATTATTTTAAGTATCACTAATTAATAATTATAGTGAAGGACCTTTGACTATGATAAAATAAATATATATTATATAAATAATAAGAATGTAATATAAAATACTTTGGAGCAATACAATGAAATCAAAATCACTTATAACCATCTTAATTATTGCTATTGTTGGTGCCTTAGCAGCAGCGTGGTATTTCATGTGGTACATTCCCCATACACCAGCTTATACGTTAAAAATTATCCATCAAGCAGTACAAGATAAAGATGCCGATGAAGCCTTACGCCATATAGATACGAAATCTATTGTAAAAAATATATTAGAACGGGAAGGCAATAAATATATAGATACATCCAATCCATTTGGCAAAGCTACTATTGCAGCAGCTAAAACATTTGGTCCATCTTTAATTGAAGATGTGATGCGAAAATATATTGAAGATCCAGATAGCTTTAAATCTCAGCCAACTACAACAGATACTAACAATACGGCTCAAAGTGATGACAACATGTCCATGGTCGATCGTCTTGTAGATGGTCGTCTCTTCAAAGCGCATGATGTAGAGGTTAAAAACATTAAATCTGAAGACGATGGAGATACAGCTACCGTAACAGTAACAATCCAAAACAATAAAAAAAATATGACAAAAGATATACGCGTTTTGATGCGTCATTTAGGTGATGGCACATGGGTTATTTACGATATTCCAGACATGGAAGACTTATATACAGTGACTCGTAAGTAAAAAGTAATTAATAAGACATTTAAAACCATAAAAGGACAGTACATACTGAAATAGTATTTACTGTCCTTTTATCATTTTATATTACTTGTTATCTATTATCGATCAAAGTCCACAATAGCTAGTGTTACGGTTACTTGGGAAATAAGTCGCTCTGCATCGTCTAGCATATCAAAGCGCCACACATGGGACGTTTTCCCTTTTACCAGTAATGTGCCGTGAGCTGTTAAGGCCCCTTCACATCGTACAGGGCGCAAGTGATTGGCTGTAACGGATTGACCTACGCCAAATTTATCTGCACTAATGAGTTCGTTACTCATCATGCCGGAAATGATTTCAGCAAATGCCAAGGTTGCACCACCGTTTAGATAGCCTTGGGGCTGTTTGTGGAATTCTCCTAAGTTCATTTTTGCAATGCATGTAGTATCACTCGTCATATAAGGCTTTTCAATTTGTAAAGATTCTATCAAATTCATAGTGTTCGTTTCTCCACACAATACGCTTCTAATCTATCATCAAAAACAGTTACACCTAAGCCATCCCCATCAGGGACGTGCATAACACCATTCTTAAAGGTTAAATCTGGATAGATGAGATCTCGTTCAAAATATCTATTAGAATCAGACAGATCTCCTGCCATATAGGAATCACCTAGAGCCGCTAGTTGAGCGTGCAACATTTTAGAAATGCCCGACTCTACCATGCTTCCCACCCAATACGGAATATGACATTCTCTACAAAGATTAATAGCTGCCTTAGTAGGTACGAGACCACCCATACGGCCTACTTTTATGTTAAGTACATCAATTAGACCATATTCAATAGCATAGGATAAATCATCATAACCCAATATAGATTCATCTAAACAGATAGGCGTTTCAATATGCCAATCATCGTTGTTGAGGTGTTCCCACTTCCACTCCTTATAGGATTGAAGCGTTGTTATAGCAAAAGGCTCTTCTATGCAAGCTAACTTCAAATCGTTAAATTGACGGACCTTATCAATATCATCATAAGAATAGCTTTGATTTGCATCGGCTGCCAAGACTAAATCGGGGTAACGCTTACGCACTAAGGCTGCCCGTTCATAGCCATCTATAGGATTCACCTTTAACTTGATGCGCTTACATCCATTCGCCACATGACCTTCTACGGCATCTAGCAATTGTTCCATCGGTACATCACCGATAACAACGCCGCTTTCAATGGTATCTTGTAAAGGACGTCCCATAATATAGGAGACGGAGTTTACACCTAATCGCTCGCAATGAAGGTTAACCAATCCATTTTCTAAGGCCGCAATGGTCATGGGCATATGATCTCGATTTAGCCAAAACTGTAGCTGACGCACATAGGTCATGAGCGGCTTAGGACGCATCAAGCGGAGACTAAAAATATAATCATCCACTAATTTTTGCCAGCATGTATCTACAGTTTCCGCTGTATAAAAGGGCTCTGTGAAAGCCACGCATTCCCCATAACCTACATAGCCTTGTTGATCCTCAATGCGAATGACGATAGTTTCTCGTTCTTTTACTTCACCTTTGGCTGTTTTAAAGTTAAACTTTAACGGCAATTTAAGGCGATATGTAGTTATACTTTTAAAGTTTAAAATATCATTCATAGGCGCCTCAATCTTCTAAACGTAGTTCATTGCGCACGATTTTACCTGTTCCATTTCTAGGTAAAGCAGGCAATATTTTTACGTATTTAGGAACTTTATATTTTGCCAGGGATTTAGTCATAAAGGATAGAATCTCATCAGACGTCATGATTTCACCATCGTGAAAGGCCACAAAGAGTGCTGGTACTTGTCCCCATTTAGTATCTGGTACAGGCACAACAGCACATTCCTTGACTGATGGCAACGTATAGACTAAATCCTCTAATTCCTTAGGATAAATATTTTCACCACCAGAAATGATGAGATCCTTGCGACGATTCAAAATATATACAAATCCATCTTCATCGACATAACCGATATCATCAGTATTAAGGTCACCATCGATAGGTTCCTTGCCGATATACCCAGTCATAACCATGGGACCCGTCAAATGGATTCCCCCTACTCCATCCGCATCAGGATTATCAATACGAACCTGCATCCCTGGTAATGGTTTTCCTACGGAATCTCGTTTATGAGGGTAATCCAATACAGAGAAGGTAACGCTTTGACTAAAGGTCTCCGTCATGCCATAGGTCTTGTAAATTGGCAGCGATTTCTTTTCACAAGCATCGATGAGAGCCATAGGAATAAACTCGCCACCTAGCAAAATAACACGTAATGTATGATGTGTAATCTTCGGTTCTAATTGAGTCAAAATTGTGGGTACGAGAGACATCATATTGATTTTTTCAGATTCAATGAGTTCTAAAACCTTTATCTCATCGTATTTAGGCAATATAGTGATAGTCGTTCCATTGTAAAGAGACCGCATCAAAATAGATAAACCACTTACATGGAACAGCGGTAATACCATAAGCCAATTATCTTGTTCGGTTTTACCTAACACCTCTTGAGACGCTTGTACATGAGCTCTAATTTGCCCCCATCGAAGGGGTACTGATTTAAACTGACCTGTTGTAGCGCTAGTGTTCATAATAGCTGCAATGTCTGTATCATTAAATGTCCAATCAAAGATATCTTCTGAAACTCGGTCAGATAGGATGGTTTCTAGAGATTCAAATTCAATAACACACATTGAATCAGGCAGTTGATTCCGTCGGTCTTGACTATGTAAAACGGTGGTAACACCTAATTGTTTCAATTGGTTTTCAATCTCATTAGGCTTAAGATGTACATTAAGTAATAGTACCTCTTTATGAGCTAGCATAGCAGCCAACACATAGATTACCATAATCACAGAGTTGTCCGATAAAATGGCCACACGAGAGGTTTTTAAAGGCACTAATTCACGAGCTACATGGACTACTCCGCCATAAATATCCTTATAAGTATATTCATTTATACATATATGATTAGGATAGTGCTCTGCACCATAACGCAACCAGTCCATCGTCTCACCTCATATCTAAGCCTGATTTCTAATTACCATTAAATAACAATCGAAATATCAATATCAAAGAGATATTACAAGAAAGGCGCCTCATATAGAGGCGCCCTTATTATTTTAAAATTAGTTAGTCCTCAATCTAGGACTAGTAACTCTCCCTATTAAGGGAATTTAGGGAATTGTTTGAAGTTCGGTTTACGTTTTTCTTTAAACGCATCACGGCCTTCTTTTGCTTCATCGATTGTGTAGTACATCAATGTTGCGTCGCCTGCGAATTGTTGTAAGCCTGCAAGACCGTCAGTATCGGCGTTGAATGCACCTTTCAACATGCGCAATGCCATTGGGGACAATTCAAGAATTTCGTTACACCATTGAACTGTTTCTTCTTCCAATTTGTCGAATGGTACAACACAGTTAACCATGCCCATTTCATAGGCTTGAGCAGCTGTGTATTGACGGCAAAGGAACCAGACTTCGCGAGCGCGTTTATGACCGATCATGCGAGCCAAGTAACCTGCACCATAACCAGCGTCAAAGGAACCTACGCGAGGGCCTGTTTGACCAAATTTAGCATTTTCAGAAGCAATTGTAAGGTCACATACGATGTGCAACACATGACCGCCACCAATAGCATAGCCGTTAACCATAGCAATAACAGGTTTTGGGATAACGCGAATCAAACGTTGCAAATCAAGAACGTTTAAACGAGGAACATTATCTTCGCCTACATAACCACCATGACCGCGTACGCTTTGGTCACCCCCGGAGCAGAATGCTTCTTTATCTTCACCTTGACCGTGGTTTGCACCAGTCAATACAATTACGCCTACTTCGTTATCTTCACGAGCTACTGTGAAAGCATCGATTAACTCCATAACAGTTTTAGGACGGAACGCGTTACGTACCTGTGGGCGATTAATAGTAATCTTTGCAATGCCATTATATGTTTCGTAAATTACATCTTCATAATTACGATCCAATA
>DXZL01000009.1 GCA_019419725.1 Veillonella sp.
CAATCAATACTAAGATTGGTGATGTAAATGTTAAGATTGATGGCGTTAAAGGTGACTTGAATGGTCTTAAAGGTGATTTAGATGGCCTTAAAGGTCGTGTAGATCGTCATGACCAACGTTTAGACTACTTACAAGATAATATTGCTGATAACTCCACACGTATCTCTGTAGTTGAAGATGGTGTGAAAGCTAATGCAAAAGATATTAATGTAGTAGGTACAATTGCAATGGAAAACCGTCAATTCATTGGCGATAATAAAGTTGCTATTGCAAACAACACTAAAAATATCAACATCAATGCTAAAGCTATCGATGAGTTAAAAGGTCAAGTAGGTCAATCCTCTACAGTTATCAACGATATTAAGAAACAAATTACTAATATCAATGGTAAAGTAGAAAACAACACTACAAATATTGCTAATAACACAACTAATATTGCTAAAAATACTACAGCAATTAATAAAGTAAACGTTAAAGTTGATGCTAATGCTAAGGCTATTGTAGACAATAGCAAACGTATTGATGCAACTAATGTGAAAGTAGATGCTAATACTACTAACATCGCTAACAATACAACTGCAATTAACAACGTAAACGTTAAAGTTGATGGTGTTAAAGGCGACTTGAATGGTCTTACTAAACGTGTAGAACAAAACGAAAAAGATATCAACGTAGCTGGTACAATTGCAATTGAAAACCGTAAATTCATTGGCGACAACAAAGCTGCTATTGCAAATAACACTACAAATATCAATGTTAATGCAAAAGCTATCGATGAATTAAAAGGTCAAGTAGGTAAATCTTCTACAGTGATCAACGATATTAAAAATCAAATCACTAATATCAATGGTAAAGTAGAAAATAATACTACTAACATTGCTAACAATGCTACAAACATTCAAGCTAATGTAGTGGCAATTGCTGATAATAGCAAACGTATCACTGAAAATGCTACAAACATCGCAAACAACACTACAAATATTGCTAATAACACTACAGCTATTAACAATGTAAATGTAAAAGTTGATGGCGTTAAAGGTGACTTGAATGGTCTTACTAAACGTGTAGAACAAAACGAAAAAGACATCAACGTAGCTGGTACAATTGCAATTGAAAACCGTAAATTCATTGGCGACAATAAAAAAGCTATCGATGAATTAAAAGGTCAAGTTGGTAATACAGTTAAAAATATCGAAACTACTATTAATAACAAAATTACTGAAAACAATGTAGTTATTAATAAAAATATCGATGCTAAGATTGAAGCTAACAATACTGTAATTAATCAAAATATCACAAATGCAATTACTGAAAACAACAAGGAAATTAACAATACAATTAACAATGTAAATGTTAAAGTTGATGGTATTAAAGGTGATATTGATGGCTTGAAAGGTCGCGTAGATCGTCATGATCAACGTTTAGACTACTTACAAGATAACATTGTAGATAACTCCACACGTATTACTGCAGTAGAAGATAGTGTTAAACTAAATACTACAAATATTGCGAACAATACAACAGCAATCAACAATGTAAATGTTAAAGTTGACGGCATTAAAGGTGACTTGGATGGTCTTACTAAACGTGTTGACCAAAACGAAAAAGACATCAATGTAGCTGGTACAATCGCTATCGAAAACCGTACACTGATTGGCAATAACAAAGCTGCTATCGACAAGAATACAAAAGCTATCGAAGCATTGAACGGTAAAGTTGGTACTACTATTACTAATATCGAATCTACTATTAATAACAAGATTGAAGCTAATAATACTACAATCCTTAATAAAGTAGATCAAAATATTGATGCTAAGATTACTGCTAATAACACTGTAATTAACCAAAACATCGCTAATGCAATCAATGAAAATAACACAACAATCATTAACAAAGTTGATAAAAACATTGATGTGAAAATCAATGAAAACAATAAGCAAATCAACAACACAATCAATACTAAGATTGGTGATGTTAATGTTAAGATTGATGGCGTTAAAGGTGATGTAGCTGGTCTTACTGCACGTGTAGATCGTCATGATCAACGCTTAGATTACTTACAAGGTAACATTGTAGATAACTCTACACGTATTAGCGCTAATGAAGATGCTATCAAAACATTAAAAGGCCAAGTTGGTACAACTGTTACTAATGTTGAAAACACAATCAATGCTAAGATTGAAGCTAACAACACAGTAATTAGAAAAGATATCAACACTGCTATTACTAATAACAACACTGTTATTAATAAAAACATTACAAATGCAATCAACGAAAATAACAAGACAATCATTAACAAAGTAGATCAAAATATTGATGCTAAGATTGCTGAAAACAATACAGTAATTAATAACACAATTAACAACAAAGTTAATGACGTAAATGTTAAAGTTGAAGCTAATGCGAATGCAATTGCTAATAATAGCAAGTCTATTACTGACATCAAAGCAAATGTAGCAAATATTAACAATAAAGTAGAATCTAACACTACAAATATTGCTAATAATACTGCAGCTATTACAAATGTAAGTAAACAAGTTACAAATAATACAACTAACATTGCTAACAATGCTACAGCTATTGCAAACATTAGCAAACAAGTTGCTGGTAACACAGCTAACATAACTGATGTAACTGCTAAAGTAAATGCTAATACTGGTCGTATTGAATCTAATACAACTGCTATTAACAACTTAACTGGTAAAGTTGATGCTAACTCTCAAGCTATCGAATCCTTGAAAGGTCAAGTTGGTAAAGGCAATACTACAATTGTTAATGTAGCTCAAAAAGTAGAAAATATTACTCAAAACATTAATGCTCAAAATAGCAACATCCAAGCTAATACTGTAAACATTCAAAATAATACTTCCAATATTAATAACATTAAAGCTAATGTTGTTAACGTTGAAAAGAATGTAAACAATATTAAAGCTGATGTAACAGTAGTAAAAGCTGATATCACAAACATCAATGCTAAAGTTGATCAAAAAATCAATATTGTGAACAACAATATTACTAACGTTAAAAACGATGTGAAGAATATTGATGCTAAAGTTACAAATATTGATAACAAAGTTACAAATATTGATAACAAAGTTACTAATATTAACAATAAAGTAACAAATATTGATACTAAAGTTAATGATATTGACGTAAAAGTTAATAACCAAAATACTGTAATCAACAATATCAAAACTGATGTATCTGGCTTGAAAGATCAAGTTGGCAAAAATACTGAAGCAATTAAGAACTTGCAAAATGTAAGCGCTGATGTAAACAAAGTGAAAGAACAAGTTAATGCTAATACTCAAAAAGCAAATGCTAATGAAGAACACATTAAAAATGTTCAAAGCCAAGTTTCTGTTAATACTGAAGCAATCAAACATAATACTGAAAACATCAATATTAACAAAGCAGCGATCAAACAAAATGCTGAAGCAATTCAAAATACTAATGTAACTGTACAAAAAGTAATTAACAAAGTTGATGAACATAGCAAAGTTATTAACGACGTATCTAAACAAGTTAATACTAATACAACTAATATTGCTAATATCAATAATGTTGTTAACCAAAATACAACTAATATTACAAATGTAACTAACCAAGTTAATACAAATACAACAAACATCAACACTCTAAATGCTAAAGTAGATACTAATGTTACAAACATTACTAAAGTAGATAGTCGTGTAACTGAAGTAGCTAAACAAGTTAATGAAAATGCACAATTAACTAAAGCTGTTGGTACTCTAGCATTAGAAAATCATGAAAAGGTTAGTGTATTAGGTTTACAAGTAAATAAAAATACTCAAGACATTGCTGATGTAAACACTAAAGTTGATGAAAATGTTACATTAACTAAGAACATTGGTGCTATTGCATTAGAAAACAATGAAAAAGTTAATGTATTGGGCTTGCAAGTAAATAAAAATACTCAAGATATCAGTACATTAGCAGAAGCTGCAAATTACAGCTTGAAAGCTTCCAACATTGCATTACAAGATCATGCAACACTTGTTCAACATGATGCACAAATCGCAGAAAACTCTCGCCGCATTAGCAGCGTAGAACGCGATGTTAAAGTTGTAGGTGCTAATGCAGCAGCATTAGCAGCATTGAAACCTATCGAATATCACGAAGGTCAAAAAGCTCAAATTATGGCGGCTGTTGGTACTTACAAAGGTAAAACATCTACTGCATTGGGTGTAGCACATTATGCAAATCCTGATTTATTAATCCATGCTGGTGCCGCTTATGGTGGTGACCATAGCGTAATGGCAAATGCTGGTGTAACAATCGGTATTGGCAATGCTCCTACAGCTCCTAAAGCATCCCCTGCAACTGTAAAAGTTCTTGAGGATCAAGTGGCTGATTTGCAAGCACAAAACAAAGAAATTCGTGAACTTCTTGATAAAGTGATTGCACAACAACCACAACAAGCTCCAAAAGCAGCTGTAAAAACAACTAAATAATATGCCTCCCAACCGATGGGTTACACTATAATCTATCGTAGGTATAGAAACCGCGTAGCAGAAATGCTACGCGGTTTTCTTTTTTGTGTGGATTTGTGGTGATTGTATTCCAATATATCGTTTGATTTAAGTGTTACAGAACTTATGGGGATATTGTGGTGGGGATTGGATATAGATAAAACTAAAATTTGGCACCTGGTGGTGGGTAGTGGTTTTTATGATTCGATTATTATTTAATTTCGAACATATGTATCTAAGAAAAGGAGAGAAAAATAGAGATTATGAAAGAAAAATATAAAAAAGTGGGATAAAAATGGATTTTTTATTGTGATTGGTGGGGAATTGTGGTAGAATTTACCATATAGTGGTGGATAAGGAATAGTAAAGGGCGGTGATACGTATGTTCATGGGAGAATATAATCACACCATTGATACAAAAGGGCGGATGATTATACCCGCGAAAATACGTGAACAACTAGGCGAAGTATGCATTGTTACTAAGGGCCTAGATAACTGCTTAGCTATTTACACCGAAGAAGCGTGGAAGAAAATTTCTGCAGCTTTACAATCACAATCCTCCACTAAAGCTAGCGTACGTGCCTTAAAACGTTTTGTTTTTGGTAGTGCCGCTGAGCTTGAATATGATAAACAAGGTCGTGTCCTCATTCCTGTACCACTACGTGAATATGCGAGCCTTGATAAACAGGCCGTTATTGTCGGTGCGGGGGATCACGTTGAAATTTGGAGCCGCGAAAAATATGATTACTATGATGATCAAGTGGCTGAAAGTATGGAAGAACTTGTCGAAGGTCTAGAAGGGATTATGTTATAGGAGGCTATGATGGAATTTAATCATACCAGCGTACTTTTACGCGAAACGGTGGACTCCGTCGTAACTAATCCAAAAGGCATCTATGTGGACTGTACTCTGGGTGGCGCAGGACATGCCCATGCTGTGGGCGAGATGCTAGACCCAGAAGGCATGATTATAGGGTTGGATCAAGATGAAGATGCGTTGAGCGTAGCTCGACAGCGTTTATCTGATTTAACATGTCAGGTATTAACAATACCGACGAACTTTTCTAACTTAAAAGAAGCCCTCCATAATGAGGGTATCTATGAAGTAGATGGATTTATCTTTGATCTTGGCGTATCTAGTTATCAACTGGATACACCGGAGCGTGGCTTTTCATATATGAATGATGGCCCACTCGATATGCGTATGGATAAGGACGCACCATTAACGGCAGAAGAGGTTGTTAATGAATATGATGCTGAAGCATTATTGCAAATTATCCGCGACTATGGTGAAGAGCGATGGGCTAAGCGCATTGTTGAATTCATCATTAATGCACGTCAAGAAAAACGAATTACCACCACTGGTGAGTTAGTTAGAATTATTAAGCAAGCAATACCTGCGAAGGCGCGTCAAGATGGACCGCATCCGGCAAAACGGACGTTCCAAGCCATTCGCATTGAAGTAAATAGAGAATTAGCTATCTTGCATGATAGTTTTGTAGATGCTGTATCCATGTTGAAACCAAAGGGGAAAATTGGGGTTATCACATTCCACTCCTTGGAAGATCGAATTACAAAACAAACTTTCAAAGAGTTGAGTACAGCATGTATATGTCCTCCAGAATTGCCAATGTGCGTTTGTAACCACAAGGCAGTTGTGAAGGCGAAGAATAAGGCTATAGAGCCGAGTGCAGGGGAGATTGAGGTTAATCCGAGGGCTAGAAGCGCAAAGTTACGCGTAGCCGTCAAGTTGTAGAATTGGAAGGGGTTAGTGTTTATGTTAGCGAGAAAGGCTGTTGTGGGCCAAGTTAAAAGCGATGTGTTGGTCGCTTCACAAGGGAGAAAACGTAGTGCAAATGTGGCTCTAGATTTGAGCCCTATGATGTGGCAGGTTGTATATGGTATTGCTGCATTGGTTGCATTTTTGCTTATCATGATGGTTATGAATGCGTACAGCACAAAATTAGGCTATGAAGTAGTTAAAACACAGCAAGCTGTAGTACAATTAACAAAGGATAATGATGCGTTGGATGTTGAAGTGGCTTCTTTGAAGTCTCCTGTTCGTATTCAACAAATCGCAGAACAACAACTAGGGATGGTTTTGCCTGATTCTTTTGTTTATAGTACAAAAAGCGCTGTTACTGAACGTACTGTACAAGAGAAACAGCAAATTATAGACTAGCAGGCAAAGCAGCTCGTATTGGGCTGCTTTCCTTTGCGTGTAAAGGAGATTGTATATGAAACAATTACAAGATATAGTAAAAACTTTGCAAACACCGCATGTAGAAGGCAATACAGCTGTTGAGGTATTAGATATTACGGCTGATTCCCGTGCAGTAAAAGCAGGTAGCTTATTTATTGCATTAGATGGTGCCACTGTAGATGGTCATAATTATGTAAATAAAGCTGTTGAAGCTGGTGCTGTAGCAGTACTTGTATCTAAACCGGTAGAGGTATGTGGTGATGTTTGTGTTATCACTGTAGAGGATACTCGAAAAGCTATGATGGCTTGTGTGCCATATTTCTTTGATTATCCAGCCAATTCTATGCGTATGATCGGTGTTACTGGTACTAATGGTAAAACGACTACAACTCATATGATTCGTCATATTTTGAAAGGTCAAGGCCATAAAGTAGGCGTTATTGGTACCGTTCATATTATGATTGGTGATACATCCTATCCAATTCATAATACAACGCCTGATGTAGTAGATTTACAACATATTCTTCATCAAATGGTAGAAGAAGGTGTTACCCATTGTGTCATGGAAGTATCTTCCCATGCGTTAGCATTAGGTCGGGTTTCTGGTGTTGAATATGATACAGCAGTATTCACGAACTTAACACAAGATCATTTGGACTTTCACAAGACCTTTGAAAATTATTTGGCAGCTAAGTGTAAATTATTTGAACAAGTTAGCGCGCCGAACCAAACTAAATCTGGTAAAGGGGCTATCATCAATATCGATGACGAGTATGGTCATCGTGTAATTGAAAAAACAACGGCGCCTATCATTACGTACAGTATTGATGGTAAAGGGTCGTTAAATGCTCATGATGTTGAAATGACGCCTAAATCTAGCCGTTATACTGTATCCTATGATGGCAATGACTATACAGTGGCTATGAATACAACTGGTTTGTTTAATGTATATAATACATTGGCTGCTATTGGCGCTTGTTTATTAGAAGGTATCTCGATGGAAGATATCGATAAGGCGTTGAAAACATTTAGCGCTGTGCCTGGCCGTTTTGAGCTTATTGAAGAAGGGCAACCATTTGCAGTTGTTGTAGACTATGCACATACACCAGATGGGTTAGAAAATATTTTGCAAACTGCAAAAGCTATTCAAGAAAATCGCATTATTGTAGTCTTTGGTTGTGGTGGTGACCGAGATGCTACGAAACGTCCTATCATGGGGCGCATTGCTGCACAATATGGCGATGTAGTATATGTTACATCTGACAATCCTCGCACAGAAGATCCTGTGCAAATTGTGAAAGATGTAGAGGTAGGCGTTAAAGAAGGCCTTCGTGAAGGCTCTCACTATGAAGTTATCGTTGATCGTCGGGAAGCGATTCAACATGCAATACAAAATGCAAAACCTGGGGATATTGTACTAATTGCAGGTAAGGGGCATGAGGATTACCAAATCTTAAAGGATAAAACGATTCATTTTGATGATCGTGAAGAGGCGCGAGCAGCCCTCAAGGAGATCTAATATGGCAGAATTTACATTGTCTCAAGTGGTAGAAGCCACACAAGGGACGAGTACACATACCGACATTATTAAGTTTTTAGATGTATCTACTGATACAAGAACGATTGAATCAGGCTTTTTATTTGTAGCCTTAAAAGGCGATACCTTTGATGGTCATGATTTTATTAATACAGCTATCGAAAAGGGCGCTACTGGTGCAATCGTAGAAAAAGGCCGTGCAGTGGACGGCATTGTATGTATTGAAGTAGATAATACATTGGTAGCGTATCAAAATTTAGCACGTTACCATCGTCGTCGCTTTGATATCCCTGTAGTCGCTATTACTGGTTCTTCTGGTAAAACTACAACAAAGGAAATGGTAGCTGCTGTACTCGGTACCGAATTTAATGTTTTGAAAACTGAGAAAAACTTTAACAATGAAATTGGTTTGCCAAAAACATTGTTGCGTTTAACTGCAGAACATCAAGCTTGTGTTGTTGAAATGGGCATGCGTGGCCTTGGTCAAATCGAGGAGCTTGCGTTGATTGCAGAACCAACTATGGGCATTATTACCAATGTTGGTACTAGCCATATTGAGTTGTTAGGCTCTCGTGAAGCCATTGCACAAGCTAAAGGTGAATTAATTCGTTGTTTGCCTGAAAATAGTGTGGCTATTCTTAATGAAGATGATCCATATGTTAAGGCTATGGATAGCCTTGCTAAAGGTAAAACTATTACCTATGGTATTGAACGCAACGCTACTTGTATTGGTAGTCATTTGCGTTATAAAAAAGACGGTATTAAGTTTACTTGCAAATGTTATGACGAAGTCTTCGATATCTTCTTACCTATGATTGGTGAACACAATGTATATGATGCATTGGCAGCAATTGTAGCTGGTCGTGTTTTGGGGATTAAATCCAATACCATTCGCAAAGGCTTAAGCGAGTTTACCGGCACTCCTATGCGCCAAGAAATCGTACCATTTGAAGATATTGTTATCTTAAATGATGCATATAATGCGAATCCTTCCTCTATGGCTGAAGCGATTAAAGCATTAGGTCAACTAGAAGGTAAACGTAAAATCGCTATGCTTGGTGATATGCTTGAGCTTGGTGATTATACTGAACAAGCGCATCGTGAAATTGGTCAATTGCTTGCTGAAGAAGGCTATAGTGTAGTATTCACCTTCGGTGATGCAGCTGCTTTTATAGCTAAAGAAGCAAAAAAAGCAGGCTTAACTACATTCCGTTGTAATAGCCATTTGGAAATGGCTAATGCCTATAGCGATATTCGTGAAAAAGGGGATGTTATCCTTGTCAAAGGTTCCCGAGGCTTGCGAATGGAACGGGTTGTTGAAGAATTAAAAGATCGAGAATAAAAGGTTACGGCTAGTTATATCTAGCCGTCATCTGTTTATTAATGAGTAGAGGGTTCATATGATATATCATATTCTATTAGCCTTTGTAGTGACCTTTATCATTACAGTAGTGCTAGGTAAAATTGCTATTCCTATGTTGCGTTCTTTACACGCACAACAAAGTATTCGTGAAGAAGGTCCAGAAAGTCATCAAGCGAAAGCGGGTACGCCAACAATGGGGGGGGCTTTCATGATGATCGCCCTTGTTCTTGGTGTTGCTATTTTCGCACCATGGAATGTAGGTACAGGCATGTTATTGTTTTTAACATTGGGCCATTGTTTATTGGGATTCTTTGATGACTTTGTAAAAGCCGTTAAAAAACGTAATCTTGGCTTAACAGCTAAGCAAAAATTGCTAGGTCAATTTATTTTGGCGGCCATATTCTGTTACTGTATTACTGAAATTATGGTTATTCCTACCACATTGTGGATTCCTGTAGCAGATGTACATCTTCAACTAGGTTGGGCTTATTATGTTTTGGCGTTTTTAATTATCGTAGGTGCTACAAACGCAGTAAATCTTACAGATGGTCTTGATGGATTAGCTAGTGGTACCTCTGCTGTAGCTGCCATTGCTTTCTCCGTGATTGGTCTTATGGCTGCATCTACAACAAATTCTATTGGTGCTGAAAGCGTTGCTTACTTTGGTGCCATTGTGGCCGCTGTTTGCCTTGGTTTCTTGGTATACAATGTAAACCCTGCGAAGGTGTTCATGGGGGATACTGGATCCTTAGCTTTAGGTGGTGCTTTTGCAGCTATGGCTATTTTGACTAAAACAGAATTGCTACTCGTTGTAATTGGTGGCATTTTTGTTATGGAAGCATTGTCCGTTATTATTCAAGTTATATCCTTTAAAACTCGTGGTGTACGCGTATTTAAAATGAGCCCAATTCACCATCATTTTGAGTTGTCTGGTTGGGCTGAGCAAACTGTTGTTAATCGCTTCTGGTTTGGTGGCGCTGTATTAGCTGTTGTTGGCGTCGTTTTAGCGACTATAACTTTGTAAGATAATACTTAACGGAACACGCAAATAATGGTATGCTTATAAGATAGGAATACATTATTTTTGTTGATAATTTAGGTGATATAGATGGAATACGGAGATAAACATATACTTGTTCTTGGCGCTGGTGCCAGCGGTATAGGCGCATCTTGGGTATTAGCTCAAGTTGGGGCCCATGTAGTGTTAAATGATTATAAGCCTGTTACACTGCCTGCAGATGAGGAAAAAAGACTTGTATCAGCAGGTGTAGATATTATTACAGGTAGACAAGATGAATCCTTGCTTGATGGCGTGGATCGCATTGTTATTTCTCCAGGTATTTCTCTAGATATTCCCATTGTAAAAGCTGCTCAAGCGCGTGGGATTGATGTAGTTAGTGAAGTTGAAGTAGCCTATGAGTTATCTAAATCTCCAATTGTAGCTGTTACCGGTACAAATGGTAAGACTACAACTACAACATTATTAACTAAGGTATTGGAAGGAACTGGAAAACCAGTTCGCGTTGGTGGTAATATAGGGGATTCCCTCAGTGAAGTTGCCTATTCCATGCCAACAGATGGTTTCTTGGTAGCTGAACTATCTAGCTATCAATTAGAAACAATTAAGCATTTTAGACCGATTGGTGCTATTATGCTCAATATTACACCAGATCATTTAGCTCGTCACAAGACGATGGAAAATTATATTGCTGCAAAGGAACGAATCTTTGAAAATCAATTAAGTACAGATTTTATGGTGCTTAATATTGATGATCCAATTGTGGCAGATATGGAACATCGTGTGCCTAGCCATATCCTTAAAATTAGTCAACATCAAGTGGTACCAAATGGTGCTTACTATGATAAAGGGCAATGTTATGTAACAAAGGATGGTAAGGCAAAGCCTGTTATTGGAAGCGATGATATCCATATTCCAGGTAGTCATAATATTGAAAATATTTTAACTGTTATCGCTTTAACCTATGCGTTAGGTGTGCCCGTAGAAACTATCCATCGCATTATTAGCGAGTTCCATGGTGTTGAACATCGATTAGAACGAGTTAAAACGATTGATGGCGTTACATTCTATAATGACTCTAAAGCTACTAATGTTGACTCGGTTGTAAAAGCATTAGAATCCTTTGATCAATCAGTTATTTTATTAGCTGGTGGTCATGATAAAATGACTCCGTTAGAAGACTTTATGCAGCTTGTTAAAGATCATACAAAAGCTGTTATCTTTATGGGGGAAGCGGCGGATCGATTTGAAGCTGCTGCAAAAGAGGCTGGTGTTCAGCCTATTTATAGAGCTTCATCTATGAAAGATGCTGTAGAACAGGGTTATAAATTGGCTACCCAAGGTGATATTGTATTATTATCGCCAGCTTGTTCAAGTTTTGATTGGTATAGCTGTTTTGAAGAACGTGGCGATGATTTTAAAAACTGTGTTCATATGTTGCAAGAAGGGAGACACCATTAATGAAACGTATCATTATTTCAGGTGGTGGCACTGGTGGACATATATACCCAGCAATAACTATATATAAGGAAATTATGAAACAGAACCCTGATGCACAGGTTTTATATGTAGGAACGGAAAGGGGCTTAGAGGCTACCTTAGTGCCTAAAGAAGGCATTGAATTTACTACATTACCTGTACAAGGTTTGCAACGTAAATTATCTTTTGGTACGTTGGTGACGTTAGGCAAGACTGCTTTTTCTCTTGTGAAAGCTAATGCAATCATTTCTAACTTTAAGCCTGATGTAGTTATTGGTACGGGTGGTTATGTTTGTGGCCCTATTCTTATGGCCGCAGCATTGCGCAATATTCCAACGTTGATACAGGAACAAAATGTCATTGCAGGCATTACAAATAAAATTCTAAGCCGTTTTGTTGATGTAGTCGCTATGGGCTACAAGGATGCAGAATCATCTTTTTCAAAGGCAAAACGCGTAGTATATACTGGTAATCCAGTTCGTCCTGATGTATTAGTTGATACTAGGGAAGATGGACGCAATTATTTTAATTTAAGTGATGACACGTTCACCGTTCTTATAGCCGGTGGTTCTCGTGGGGCGAGAACTATCAATAATGCTATGATAGATGTACATAAGCATTTTCAAGGAACAGAAGGAATTAAATTAATCCATATTACAGGGGATGGGGAATATCAATCTGTGTTATCTCAGCTTGGTATTACCGATGGTGATGGTTTAGGTGATTCCTCATTGATCTTGCCATATTTGCACGATATGCCAAAAGCATTGGCGGCAGCTGATTTAGCAGTCTTTAGGTCTGGTGCTATCGGTCTTGCTGAACTAGCAGTTCGAGGTATTCCGTCTGTATTGGTACCATATCCATACGCAGCGGAAGATCATCAAACCTATAATGCCCGTATTTTTGTTCAAGAAGGGGCAGCGCATATGATTGTTGATCAAATGTTAAGTGCCCATGATTTGATAGGGGAAATTGAAATGTTTATGGCCAATCGTGATTTATTGTCACAAATGGGAGAACGAGCGTTGCAGTTAGGTAAACCTAATGCGGCTCATGATATTGCAAAATTAGCATTATCTATTGCAAAGTAACAAGGAGAGGTTTTATGTTAGACGGTATTCATAAGATTCATCTTATTGGTATAGGTGGGTCTGGCATGCGTGCTATAGCGAATATTTTAATTCAAAAAGGTTATGACGTATCTGGTTCAGATGTAGCTGATTCTGCAGTTATTGAAAAGTTCAGAAATATGGGCGCTACAGTTCATATTGGCCATAATAAAGATTATGTAAAAGGCGTTGATGCTGTAGTTCGTTCTACAGCTATTCGCGAAGATAACCCTGAAATTGTAGCTGCTAAAGAGCAAGGTATTAAAATTTTACACCGTTCCGATATTGTAAAAGCTGTGTTAGACGTAACAGATGGCATTGCAGTAGCTGGTGCTCACGGTAAAACTTCTACTACATCCATGATTGGTCAAATTTTAGTAGAAGCAGAAGCTGATCCAACAGTTATTATCGGTGGTGAAGTAGATTATTTAAAAGGTAGTAGTTGTCTAGGTAAAGGCCATTTCTCTGTAGTTGAAGCAGATGAAAGTGATGGGTCTTTCTTGAAACTACGCCCACATACTATTGTTATTACTAACATTGAAGATGATCACATGGATCACTACAAAACAATGGATAATTTGTTAAATGCATTTTGTGAGTTTGTCGAAACGTTACCAGAATCTGGCAAAGCAATCGTATGTGGAGATAATGAGAATATTCGTTATGTTATGAGCCGTGTAAATCGCAACTTCATTACATATGGCTTAAGTGATAATAATGATTATGTAGCTAAAAATATTCACTATGTAGACTCTACTTTGGTATATGATGTATACCATAATGGTGTGAATGTTGAGCGCATTCGCTTACGAGTTCCTGGTGAACATAATGTATTGAATTCGTTGGCTGCCTTTGTTGTTGCTCATGATTGCTGCGGTGTAGAAACGCGCATTATTACTAAAGGTTTAGGTAAGTTTATCGGTGCAAAACGTCGTTTCGAAACAAAAGGTCACGTAGCAGGTGTGTGGGTTGTTGATGACTATGCTCATCATCCTACAGAAATTAAAGCAACATTGAAAGCAGCAAAAGAGTTGGAAAAACATCGCGTTATCTGTGTATTCCAGCCACATCGCTTTACTCGCACAAGCTTGTTAAAGGATGAATTTGCTACTGCTTTCACAAGCGCTGATGAAGTATATATGACAGATATTTATAGCTCTGGTGAAGATCCAATCCCTGGTATTGATGGCAATACGATTCCAAATGCTATTAAAGCGGCCACAGGTCAAGATGTAAATTATGTACCATCTGTTGACGATTTGCCTGAGGTATTAGCGAAAATAGTAAGACCTAACGACCTAGTTATCACCATGGGTGCAGGTTCTATTAATCAATATGGGCCAAAATTATTAGCTATATTGGAGGAAGGCTTACAATGAAAGATAAAAAAATAATCGTATTAATGGGTGGTCCTTCCAAAGAGGCTGAAGTATCTCGTCGTACTGGCGCTGCTATTGCAGAAGCACTTGAAAGCAAAGGTTATAATGCCCAAACTTTAGAACTCAATCCGCGCACTGTATTAAAAGATATTGAAGACTTAGGTGGCGAGGTTGTATTTAATGCAATTCATGGTCGTTACGGCGAAGATGGTGCGCTGCAAGGCCTATTAGAAATGGCTGAAATTCCATACACTGGGTCAGGTATTATGGCTCATGCAGTAGGTATGAATAAAAAAGTAAGTAAAGATGTATTTAAAGGTGCCAATATTCCTACTGCGGCATCCGAGTCCTTTAATGGTAATCTTGAATCTGCAGAAGCTATTATTGAACATATTCGTAAGGATTTTACAATTCCAGTAGTTGTGAAGTCTGCTACGCAAGGTTCTAGCATTGGGGTTACTATTGTTCGCGATGAAGCACAGTTAGAAGAGGCTGTAACGGAAGCTCTAAAATATGACCCTATTCTTGTGGTAGAACAATTTCTTGATGGTCGTGAATTTACAGTATCTGTTTTAGATGGTAAAGCATTGTCTGTTATTGAAATTCGTCCACATTCTGGTGAATATGATTACAAGAGTAAGTACACTTTAGGTGCTACTGAGTATTTAGTGCCAGCGCCTATTAGTGCAGAAATGACTGATGAAATGCAACGGATTGGGGAACTTGTGTATCGTGAAGTACAAGGCAGTGGGGTAATTCGTGTTGATGTTATGACAGACCATGCAGATAATATGTATGTTCTTGAATACAATACTGTGCCTGGTATGACAGCAACATCTTTAGTACCAAAAGCAGCAAAAGAAATGGGAATTGACTTCCCAACATTATGTGAAAAAATTCTATTAACAGCTAGTATAGGGAAATTTTAAGGGCTAATAGAAGATAAGGAGTTAACTATGGATGATAAGCAAAACCATCCATCCAACTCTGGGGAGATGCAGTCTTCTACACCTGTTCGTGATGAACGGGCTGTATTTAGAAAACGAGTGTTAAAAATCGGTGGTGCAGTTACTCTCGTGTTGGTGGGGTTGTTTACACTACCTATTCCTTTTGGATCCTTAAAAGTTACTGGATCGGATAAGGTAACTGTACAAGATGTAATGGTAGCTGGTGATATTCATGAACCTGTTAATATATTGCAGATTAGTACAGAAAAATTAAAAACTAGATTATCGAAAGATTTACGTGTCGAAGAGGCTCAAATTAGCTATCAGTTGCCACTGACAATGGTGGTAAATGTAGTAGAACGCAAGGCAGTTGCAGTTGTACCGGCTCAGTTTGGATACTTGACCCTTGATAGTAAGGGACAAGTGATTGCATCTGAGCCAGCTATACAAGACACATCTGTTCCTATGATTTCTGGTGTGAAAGCTGGAAATATACTATTAGGTGATACGGTAGTAGATAAACCGATATTGGCGGCTCTTGAATATTTGAACTCACTCGATGAGGAGACATTCAAGAATATTGCAGAGGTTAATATTGGAGATCTTGATGCGATAATGGCATATACTGTATCAGGTGTACAGATTCGACTGGGGGATGGCAAAGACTTAGCTAAAAAAGCAGAGCTAACTCAGTCGATGTTACAAGATATTAAAAAGACACATGGTAATGTACAGTATATAGATGTTAATGTTTCATCGCCGTACATTAAAACCGATGTGATGCCGGAAGTTAAAAAGCATCAGAATGGAGCACCGACTACAGAAAATTCATCTACTAAGAAGGATGATAAAAAACAAGATAGATAAGGTCATGTTGAATATAAAGGTAGATGATTGTCGTGAGACACGAACGGTGGGCAATTGCCATAGTCAGCTGTATATTAGGGTTCATGGTTGTTACCCAATATAAGATGACTCAAGATAATATAGAAGAAAATATTCGCTTACAACGAACTGGCGATTTGGCGGTACAATTGAGAGAGGCCCAGAGTGAACGTGATGCTTTGTTAAAGCAAATTGAGTCACTAAAAAAATCTGGTGCCAATGGCGGTGGTAAAGCTGATGAACAGCTCATGATGAAAGCGGCTTTAACTAATGTTAAAGGGCCGGGCGTTAGTGTGTTGATTGAAGATAGCTTAAAGCCTGTACAAAGCGGGGAAAATCCCAATTTATATGTAATTCATGATGAAGATATTCTAAGAATTGTTAATGAATTACGGGCTGGTGGGGCTGAAGCGATAGCTATTAATGATCAACGCCTCATAGGAACGTCTGAAATACGATGTTCAGGCCCGACTATTACTGTAAATGGGAAGGTTTTTGGAGCTCCCTTTACGGTGAAAGCTATTGGAGATCCAAAGACATTAAATTCTGCGCTCACTATGCGCGGTGGTGTAGTAGATTCACTTAAACATTGGGGGATAAAGGTAACTATAAAGCAAGAAGAGGATGTAGCGATTCCTGCTTTCACAGGTACTTTTAGAGAAGAACATATGAAGCCTAATGAGTTAGGAGGTAAAGAATGAATATCTATATCTTTGCCATCATTGGCCTAATTATAGGGGCTATCTTAGGATGGATAGCACCACTTCATATCCCCGCTAGTTATTCGAATTATACTTCGGTAGCTGTTCTAGCAGCTTTAGATGCAGTATTTGGTGGCAGTCGAGCAGCATTGGAAAGAACCTTTGATCTCAGTAACTTTGTCATTGGGTTCTTTTCAAATATGGTATTAGCTGTTATTCTTGTATATGTTGGTGATTTAATAGGCATTAACCTATACTATGTGGCCCTTATTGGATTTGGGTTACGTGTATTTATTAATGTAGGCGCTATACGCAAAATAATTATGACTAAGCGGTTCTAATAAATCACATTCTATATAGTGGAAAGTTTTTAAATTTTAGTGTAAAATAAATGTAATTGTTATAAGATAGTCAGTATATAAATCGATACATTGGGACGTATATTGATACAATAGATAACGATAAGAGGAGGAAGTTCAATGTCTGATTTTGCAAATATTAAAGTTATCGGTGTTGGTGGCGGCGGTAATAACGCTGTTAATCGTATGGTTGATAACCAAATTAAAGGTGTTCAATTTTTAGCCGTTAATACAGAAAACCAAGTGCTTGAATTGTCTAAAGCGGATGTAACAATTCAAATCGGTGAAAAAGTTACTAAAGGCCTTGGTGCTGGTGCTAACCCACAAATCGGTGAAGAAGCAGCTCAAGAAAGCCGTGAAGAAATTACTAAAGCTCTTGAAGGTGCTGATATGGTATTCGTAACTGCTGGTATGGGCGGTGGTACTGGTACTGGTGCTGCTCCAATCGTAGCTGAATGTGCTAAAGAAGTTGGTGCATTAACAGTTGGCGTTGTAACTAAACCTTTCGCATTCGAAGGCAAACGTCGTCGTGCTGCGGCAGAAAAAGGCATTGAGTTCTTGACTCAAAAAGTTGATACAATTATCGTTATTCCTAATGACAAATTGTTACAAGTTGTAGATAAAAAATGTTCCGTATCTGATGCATTCAGCAAAGCTGATGAAGTTCTTCGTCAAGGTATCAAAGGTATTTCCGATTTGATCCAAATTCCTGGTTTAATCAATCTTGACTTTGCAGACGTTAAAACTATCATGACTAATCAAGGCGAAGCTTTGATGGGTATTGGTGAAGGTACAGGTGAAAACCGTGCTGCAGACGCTGCAAAAATGGCTATCAATAGCCCATTGTTGGAAACTTCCATTGATGGTGCAAAAGGCATCTTGCTTAATATTTCTGGTAGCTCCGAATTGGGTATTTTTGAAGTAAACGAAGCTGCTCAAATTATTTCTGATGCAGCAGACCCTGATGCAAATATCATCTTCGGTTCTGTTATCGATGAAAGCTTGGGCGATAAAGTTCAAGTTACTGTTGTAGCAACTGGTTTTGGCAATAACGCTAAAAGCGTACCAGAATTCGGTAAAACAACTACTACATCTCGTCCAGCATCCACTACAACAACAACTAACAGCGGTATCCCAGATATCCCTGTATTCATGAAACGCTAATTTATAGAGTGTATAATCAAAACATTCGTAAATAAGTAACTTAGTAAGACATATCTTGAGATATGTGTATAGGAGGTACAAATGAAGAAATTAGTATTATTAACTCTAGCAGCTACAGTTGTGGCAGGTAGTGCATTTGCAGCGGCACCTGTAACAAAAATTAGCGACGGTTCCACTAAAGTACAAGCTGATTATGCGTTTAAACAACATGTATCTAAAGGTGGCGGCAATAGCAACGACGGTTTCGGTGTTTCTTTGCAACACGATCTTTCCAATAAAACTGCTGTTCAATATTCTTATGATAAATTGAATGCAAAAAATGGGGACATTAAAGATCATCAATTAGCATTAGTTTATAAAGTGCATCCAAACGTAAACGTATATGGTGCTGGTACTGCAATTCGTACAAATGATACAGAATTAGGTTTCCAAGCTGGTGTTATTGGTCATGTGCCATTGACAGAAAAAGTAAACGGCTTTGCTAAAGCTGGTTGGGGTAACGATATTAAACAAACTTACCAAGTAGGTGCTCAATATGAAGTTCGCCCTGATGTAGACTTGAACGTATACTATGGCTATGATAAATATAGCGTAAACAGCAACGATAAAACTGCAAAAGGTTTACACGCTGGTGTAGGCTACTCCTTCTAAGGATATCAAAGACCACTCTAATGAGTGGTCTTTTTTTTATAAATACTAGCATATGATTTATAAAAATATTTTATATAGGATATTGTATATATCCTATATACCTTAGCTTTTTTATAATTCAGATTGTAATTAGTATTTTTTCTTATGTATACAATATATTTTTAAATACTCATTGTATAATTAAATAAGTTTAGGTATGATAAATATGTAATAATTCATTTTAGATAGGATGGTGCAAGTTATGACAAGTGTTGCTGCAAAGCATGCAAAAGGGAAAAAACTTAAAGATGTAATCTTTGTAACTGCTGGCCAAGCCCAAGCTGATGCTAAAGAAAATGGTCGCGAGAACGTTGTTAATGGTACATTAGGTGCAATTTATGATGAAGATGGTAAATTAGTATTCCTTAAAACCGTTAAGGACGAATATTTAAGTCTTCCAGATTCTGAACATATTGGTTATGCTCCGATTGCAGGTGTACCTGAGTTTCTTGCTGCTGCAGAGGCGGAATGCTTTGGACAATCTCGTCCAGAAGGTCATATCCGTAGTATTGCTACTACAGGTGGTACAGGCGGTATTCATCACTTAGTTCATAACTATACAGAACCTGGTGATGAGGTGTTGACTGCTGATTGGTACTGGGGTGCCTATCGTATACTTTGTAGCGATGTAGGTCGTACACTTGTTACCTATTCTTTATTTGATGAACATAATAACTTTAACCATGAAGCGTTCCAAAATCGTGTAAATGAATTAGCTGCGAAACAAACAAATGTGGTAATTTTGTTTAATACACCTGGTAATAACCCAACAGGTTACTCTATAGAGGACAAAGATTGGGAATCTATCCTTAACTTCTTGAAAGAACTCGTTGCTATAGGCCGTAATAATGTAATCATTGGCATTGATGTTGCATACCTTGATTATTCTGGTGAAAAAGAAGAGGTTCGTGCATTCTTTAGTAAATTCAGTCATTTGCCAAAAGAAATCCTTACATGTGTTTGCTATAGCTTGTCTAAAGGCTTCACTATGTATGGGCAACGTGTAGGTGCCTTGATTGGTATTTCTGATGATGAAGAAATTGCTGATGAATTCTTAGAAATCAACAAATCTACAAGCCGTGCTACATGGTCTAATATATGCCGGCCTGCAATGCGTACAATGGCAAATATTGTAGCTGATCCAGCTAAGTTTAAAGCTTATGAAGATGAACGTAATTGCTATTATCAATTGATTCGCGATCGTGCTGATATATTTAAACAAGAATCAGCCCGAGTTGGTCTTCCTATGTTGCCATATCGCGGTGGTTTCTTTATTACGATTCCTACAGATTCTGCTAATGCTATCTGTGAAGAGTTGAAAAAAGAACATATCTATGTTATCGCTTTAGCTAACGGTATTCGCATAGCTGCTTGTGGTATTCCTAAATTCCAAATGACAGGACTAGCTGAAAAAATTTATAATGCTATGAAACGACTCGGCAAATTATAATAGATAATTAAAACTTATACAAAAAGCCACTTGATACTTGTATCAAGTGGCTTTTTGCGGGTTATAGGACAAAACGTGTTGGTTTTATAGGCGATGGAGCTAGTAAATTACTGGCTCCATCGCCATTTTAAGTTCTTTTGATAAACTTAGAGGGTGGACAAAATGTGTTGGTAAAAAGTCCCAAAACTCTTGAATTTACTGGCTTCAATAAGGTTATATCTTCTTAGAAAATCGTGTTCTAAGTGGAGGGAATAATCATGCTGGTAAGATGTATAAATTGTGGTTTTTCTTGTCAAAAATATGGGAAAACTAAAGCTGGATCACAACGATGGCATTGTAAGCAGTGTAACATCACCTTTACACAAACTATTGATAATACTACTAAATGTTTTCATCGATTTCTAAATTGGTTATTTAGTAAAGAAACACAACAGAACATGCCTGGGCAGGGCCGTACATTTCGTAGACAGATAGCTGATTTCTGGCAAATATGGCCTATGCCGCCCAAAATTGAAACCTCGAGAGATGTGGTATTCGTTGATGGTATTTACTTAGCTAAAAAAGCTTGTATTTTAATCTGTTATGATGGTGAATATGTATTAGGGTGGTATTTATGTAGGTCAGAACAGTCTCGCTCATGGCAAGCTCTTATGCAGCGAATAGCGACACCCATTGTGGTCGTTTCTGATGGTGGACCTGGTCTTAGAAAAGCATTAAAAAAAGTTTGGCGTACTGCCAAACTTCAACGGTGTATTGTCCATGCCGTATGGCAAGTGCATCGCTATACTACTAGACGCCCTAAGACGTTAGCAGGCATTATGTTAAGAGATTTAGCAAGTGATCTGTATGCTGTAAAAACTCAGGAAGAAGCACAAATATGGATTCAACGATTATTTAATTGGAGAGTGACTTTTAAAGAGTTTCTAAGTGAAATGACACGTGATAGTAATGATAATTTAAGAGCCACACATGAACGCTTATTAAAAGCGTATAACTCGCTGGTAGTTTTAATTAATACAGAAACAATGTTTCGATATTTAGATGAAACATTGGAGTTAGACAAAGAATGTCCGAGGACTAATAACCCTATTGAAGGAGGTGTAAACGCACAGCTTAGACGTTTGTTGCGTCACCATCGAGGGATGTCTATAGAAAAACGTATAAAAGCGGTCTTTTGGTGGTGTTATTTACACTCACCAAGACCGCTTTCTGCAAAAGAAATACTTAAGGTAATGCCAACTGATGCAAGTATTTCTAAAATATATAGATCTATGAATGAAAGAGCCCAACTTCAAGGCATAATTCCAACTTGGGGGGATGCCATTTCTTGGGGTGATTTGCATAACTATGACAAATTATCTTTCAATGATTGGGATTAAAGTACCAACACGTTTTGTCCTATAACCCCTTTTTGCTATATTAGTGAATATCTTTATGTTCTTTAATGTCTTGGTCAGCTTTTTTAGCCAAGTTTTCGAGCGCTTGTTTAGGAGCTGTACGTTCACCTGTTTCAGGATCCACGAATTCAACACGGTCCAATGTATCTGTGATTTGGCCTCGAATGAAGCTTAAGTAAATTTCATAAAGTTCTTTTTTTTCTGCCAATTCCTCTGGTGTGAGTTGTTGCCCAGATTTTTTCTTTGCTGCTAGTTCATTTATACGTTTTAATGTATCGTTAATATTGCTCATATTGACCTCCTGTATTCTATATTAGAATAACATGATTTATTATAACATAGAACTAAATGAATACGTATGGTAAGATATAAGTTGTACGCGTCTGTACTTTCACAAGTGAGAAAGGAGAGTTATATGCGTGTAACAAAAGCAATAAAGGCAGAGCAATTGAAATTATTGCAAGAGCATTATTTTGATGCAAAACCTGCCCTTGAGTATACAAATGAATTTGAATTATTAGTGGCAGTCGTATTATCTGCACAATGTACGGATGAGAGAGTTAATATTGTTACTAAACGGTTATTTCCTGAACTAAATCATCCGGCTAAGATGTTAGCAATTGGGGTTACCAAATTAGAAACTCTGATTAAGGACTGTGGCCTTTATAAATCTAAAGCCAAAAATTTGATTGCCACTTGTCAGATTCTAGTAGAACAATACCACGGGGAAGTGCCACGGGAGTTTGATCAACTCGTTGAATTACCTGGTGTAGGTCGTAAGACTGCAAATGTGGTAGTATCTGTATTGTTTGGTACGCCAGCGATTGCTGTAGATACTCATGTATTCCGTGTGTCTAACCGATTAAAACTGGGTATTGCTAAAACACCAGAAGAGATGGAATTAAAGTTGCAAAAGGCAATTCCTAAAGAGGATTGGTCGGCTGCACATCATTGGTTGATTTATCATGGTCGTAAACTATGTAAGGCTCGTAAGCCTTTATGTGAAGAATGTTTTTTAAATCATGTATGCCCTTCGGCGGGAAAGGTTTAATATGAAAGTAAATAACGAAGAATTTATTGCCCTTTGTGCTACTCATGGCATTGAAGGTATTGATATTGTAAATGAGTTAATGCGTTTTAAAGTGTTAGATCAGTTGATTTCTAGTAATGCTAGCTCCCGTGAGTGGGGTGTGACAGCAGATGATTTATATGCGTTAGCAGAAAAATCTACAGTAGAGTCTTTTGGCCCTGTTCCATATGATTTGAATACATTCCAAGCTCTATATGGTCCTTCCTTTAGAGTGGAATTGTTTGATTTTATTAGCGACACAGGTATTTTAGATGGTCTAGATGTTGGTACTATCTGGGAGACTCCTGTTCGTGAAAGTATCGAAGCCCATAGTAAAACGGGAGAACTCGTTCTATATGCTTATGTAGAAGAATACGCAGGTATGATTGAAGAAATCCTTCAATCTTATGAAGATAAAAAAGTTGTGCTTTATACGGCATCTCCAGTGTGCTATAGCATTTTGACACGTTTATATCCAATGGCGCAAATTATTAATCAATGGCCTCATCGCAGCTATTTTGATCATATCTTTACAGGTACGGTTGGTATGTTCCAATCATCTGAAGATATTGTGGAAGAAGTGGCTAATGGTTTACATAATCTTGTTCCAGAAGGAATTGCACAATTATTCTTGCCTGCTACGATGGCACAAAACCAATTGGGCTTGAATAATATGGCATTACAATTCTTTTTGAATCAAAAGCGTGTAGAAGCTATTCGTGAATGGACACCATTAGGGGCTTACGAAATTGTATATGGCAAATATGATGTTAAAAAGATGCGTGTTGGTCTACGTGAACGCGTAGGAGAAGAATGGAAAACGATTAACTATATTCCATTGCCTCATGGTGTGTTCGCTCAATTGCCAGTGTTTACCGTATTAAATTATGGCTTATCCTTACGTTCTATTTTGCTACCAGGTGGTCAAACTGATGTAGCCTTAGGACAAGATGGTATTTACTGTATCGACAGCCGAGTTTCTGAATTAGGTCGTAATGCTCTTGTTGAAAATGGCGCTTATTTCCTTACATTTAAACGTCATGCAGATCATGTAGATGTAGATATTACTACAGAAGTACCAAAAGAGGATATTTATTGGATGTTCCCAGATGCTGAATTAGCCTATATGTGGTATGCATACTTCTGTAGCACTATTGGTCAAACATTGATCCAAGAAGTTTCCATGCTCGTTCAAACAGATGAGTCATTCGGTTATATGCTTAGCAGCGTACGTCGACGCGTATTAGATGTTAACGACGAGGCTCAACTAATCACATCTGTTCAAGCAGCTGATGAAGCGTATATCAAGGCTGTGACAGAAGCGACAGAAGATTGGAAATCTACAGTAGATGAATTAGGTGCTCAAGTTATGCCACCAACAACATCTATTGATATTGAGGATTATAGCGATTATAAAAACTAATTGTAAAAGTCCCATATTTAGTTTAAAATATATCGTATCCTAAAAAATATAAACTACTAAATATAGTAGGTATGAAACATACTACACGAATGTGTAAGAAGGGAGGATTCATGGCTGTTATTAATTTTGAAATCTTCAAAGTTATTGGTACTTTATCTGAAGATAAAGATGGTTGGAAAAAACAATTAACATGCACTAGCTGGGGCAAATATAATCCTAAGTTTGACCTTCGTGCTTGGGATAGTGAATATACAAGCATGAAAAAGGGTATTACCCTTTCTTTAGAGGAGCTCATCGCATTGCGTGACATCCTTAATGAAAGTGACTTAGAGACCATTCTAGCTGAGTCTATTGAAGAAAAACAAGCATCCAAGGAATAGTATTGGCAACTTGCATTTGTACAAGTGTCGTGCTATAATCTATAAGAATAATATTGATTGTCGGAAAGAGGTGTATAGAATGAAACAAGGTATTCATCCAGACTATAAAGAAGCTACAGTAACTTGCGGTTGTGGCAACACATTCAAAACTGGCTCTGTAAAAGAAGACCTTCGTGTAGACGTTTGCTCCAAATGCCATCCGTTCTTCACTGGTCAACAACG
>DXZL01000090.1 GCA_019419725.1 Veillonella sp.
GATTATTTTTTGCGTTTTTTAGCTTTTGCAGCGTTAACTTGTTCTTTCAAACCTTTACCAGCTTTGAATGCAGGGGATTTGGAAGCTGCGATAGTGATAGTTTTACCGTTTTGTGGATTACGGCCTTCACGAGCTGCGCGTTCACGAACTTCGAATGTACCGAAGCCGATAACTTGTACTTTACCGCCAGCAGCTAATTCTTCAGCAACTGTGTCAAATACAGCTTTTACCGCTTTTTCAGCGTCTTTTTTAGTTAATTCAGTTTTTTGTGCAACACTTGCGATTAATTCTGTTTTGTTCATGACAGAACCTCCTTAAAAATACTATACCTAAGAAGCATGCAAACCTCTAGGCTACTTTTCCTGCACTTTAGCCTCCTCCCAAAAAGCATCCAGCTCAGCTAATGAAAAGTCTTCCCATGAGCGATCGCTTTGGTTAACACAAGCTTCTACATGTAAAAAACGCTGTCGGAACTTTGTGTTTGTGCGATTTAGTGCATTTTCACCGCTTATTTTATACCATCTTAATAGATTAATCAAGGAAAAAAGCACATCTCCCGCTTCTTTTTCCATATTTTCTCTATCTTTTTGGGCAATAGCCTCCTTAAATTCATCCATTTCTTCCGAAACTTTCGCCCAAACCGGATCGAGCTCATCCCAGTCAAAACCTAGCTTCGCAGCCTTTTCTTGCAACTTATAAGCCGCCACTAAAGCAGGTAAACTTTTAGATACACCATCTAATACAGATTTTTGTATATTTTTCTTTTCTTGTGCCTTTAATTCGTCCCAACTGTATGATTTTTCATTATTTTCAGGGTCAAAAACATGGGGATGACGGCGAATCATCTTCTGAGTCACATCATTAATTACATCTTCTAATGTAAACTGACCAGCTTCTTCAGCTAATTGACTGTGAAAGACAACTTGTAATAATACATCACCTAGTTCTTCGCGAAGATTAGCCATATCTTTATTATCGATAGCATCTACTACTTCATAAGTTTCTTCAATGAAATATCGACGCAATGATTCATGAGTCTGTTTTTGATCCCAAGGGCAACCATTAGGAGCTCGCAAGGCTTTTACTACATCTACTAATGGTTGTACCGATACAGGCTTATCAGTATTGTTCTTCATATAGTTTAGCCTCCTCCTTATCTCGGCGAGCTTGTAAGCGCTTGCCTATAACAGGGAAATGATACATATCAGCTTTTACAACGGCCTTTGTTAACCATAAGGATAAACCATATACAAATACAGCCACAATAATAGCCGCTGCCACTGCACCACCATTGCCGAATAACTCTACAGTAGTCACATACACTACTTGTGTAGCACCGCCCATAGCCATGGCAGACACTACAATTTTTAATAGCTCTAATTTATTAAGTACAGATCCTACATATTTTTTAACAAATATATAGTTTATGAATGCCGCAATGGCAAAATTCAAATTCGTTGCCCATGCAGCACCATTAATGCCTAGCTCAATAGTACCTGTCAATTCATAGTCTAAGAAGGTCTTAGCCAACAAACCAATAAAAATGGCTATCATAGGAATAACAGTTCTGCCTAACCCTTGCAAGATGCCTGCTGTAATCTGTTGCCAACCTAAGAATATAATGCTCAAGCTAATAACAGCAATAACAGGACCTGCATGAGGTGTTGCATATATCAGTTTAGATATAGGTGTCGCCAACACACAGAGGCCGATACAGGCTGGAATAGTAAACATATTTGCAATTTTAATGGCTGTTCCAGCGCGCTGCACAATACGTTGTACATCACCTTGGGCATGCGCTTCCGATACGGCTGGTACAAGACTAGCAGCTAGAGATGTAGTCAAAATAATGGGCAACCCAATCAACGATGTAGCCATCCCTGTAAGATAACCAAATTGTGTGGTCGCTTCATTGAGATAAAACCCAATATCCATCAAACGCTTTGGCACGATAAATGTATCGATAAGGGATACCATAGGCAGCATAATATTGGCCATCGAAACAGGTATGGCCAAACTAAATAGTCGTTTCACTACAGAACTATTACTTTCACCAACAGCATTCGGATTCTGCTGAGCCAACATTTGCGCTCGTACACGACGCTGACGATAGTAAAAGTAAATCAATACGATCAACCCAGCTAATACACCGGGGAATGTAGCGAACGTTGCACCACCTGCCGCCAAGTGTAGACCTCTATCAATGAAATAATAAGCTAAGCCCACCATAGAGGATACGCGGAAGATTTGTTCAAAGACTTGGCTAGTTCCCGTAGGTACCATGTATTGGAAGCCTTGGAAATAACCTCTGAAACAGCTCAAAATCGTAACGATGAAGATAGCTGGCGACAATAGCTGAATCGCTAAGAGTGCACGAGGATCTGTAATAATATGGGTATCTATGAGCCACTGTGCACTGCCGTATAAAGCTACACTAAATACAAGACCTAATAGTGTTAACACCTTTAACGATACGGAAAACACCTGTTGTACGCCCCGCATATCATCATTAGCCAGCTTTTCCGCAATCATAATAGATATAGCAACAGGAATGCCTGCAGCGGAAACACTAACGATAATTTGATAAATCGGATAGGCCATCATATATAGGCCAATCCCTTCACCACCGAGAACACGTGCAATAAGTACTTTGCTGAAAGCACCAATAACCTTAACGATAATCCCAGCTAAGGTTAAAATCATAGCGCCCTTTAAAAATCGATTCATAGGCCCTCCTTAGACGATGATTTTTGGCTCAAAGCCTTCATCACCGCTTCCGTAATGGTCAAAATAGAACCTTTCATACCATTGAGGCTCACATATAATGTAGCCGGCTTAGTATCTGCAAATTTCATCTTCTTCCAGAGATCTTCCCGTACAGCCCCCATATCCCAGTCAGCCATCTTGGAATCGTCATGCCAATGAATGGTAAGCTGTTGATCTCTACGGACGATACTTTTAATGCCCAGTAATCGCGCTTGTTCTTTAATTTGAGCAATGCGCAATAACCGATCTACTGGATCTGTTGGCGTACCAAAACGATCGATGAGTTCATCCGTCATATCATCAAGCTGTTCTTTGGATTTTATATGTAACAATCGTTGATATACGGAGATCTTACGAGCACTATCTTTGATATACGCATCGTCGATAAAAGCATCTACCTCTAAGTCGATTGCTGGGTCAATGGATACTTCCCGTTCCACCTCTTTATTTTGAGCCTTCGCAATAGCTTCTTCTAACATACTTACGTACATACCAAAGCCGACGGATGCGATATTGCCATGTTGCTGTGAACCTAAGAGGTTACCAGCGCCGCGAATTTCTAAATCGCGCATAGCCAACTTAAATCCAGCGCCGAGCTCTGTAAACTCTTCAATAGCTTTCAAGCGCTTTTCGGCAGCCTCTGAGAGCATTTTATCAGGTCGATACATAAAGTATGCATAGGCCCTTCTACGCGAACGACCTACACGGCCACGCATTTGATATAGCTGAGATAAGCCTAAGCGATCCGCATCATAAATGATGATGGTATTCGCATTTGGTATATCTAGACCTGTTTCGATGATACTAGTAGACAATAATACATCGTAATGGCCTTCATAGAAATCAGTCATGATTTCCTCAATTTGACGACCTGTCATTTGACCATGAGCAATAGCGTAACGTAAACCAGGCAAGGCCTCTTCTAATAACTCACCCATATGATTAATAGATGCTACACGGTTATATACAAAGTAAACCTGACCACCACGCGCTAATTCGCGCTTGATTGCATCGGCCACGAGGTTCATATCATATTCCACCACATAGGTTTGAACAGGTAGGCGCTCTTCTGGTGGCGTATTGATAACGGACATCTCACGAACACCAACGAGGGACATATGTAATGTCCGAGGAATTGGTGTGGCACTCAAGGTGAGTACATCAATATTATTGGCCCACTCTTTCCATTTTTCCTTTTGAGCTACCCCGAAACGTTGTTCTTCATCTACTACGAGCATACCTAAATCTTTGAAGACAACCTTTTTATTAAGCAACGAATGTGTGCCGATAAGAACATCAATAGAGCCATCCTCAACGCCTTTTAGAACTTGTTTTTTCTCTGCTGTACTGCGGAAACGATTGAGTACATCTACCTTGACACCAAATGGAGCAAAACGGTTCAAGAAGGTTTGGAAATGTTGCTGTGCCAAAACAGTAGTTGGAACAAGTACCGCTACTTGTTTGCCGCTCATAACAGCCTTAAAGATGGCACGCATGGCCACCTCTGTTTTACCAAAGCCTACGTCACCTGCTAGCAAACGGTCCATAGGAACTGGTTTTTCCATGGATGCCTTTATTTCTGCTGTTGCTTGTAATTGATCTTCCGTTTCTTCATAAGGAAATGCATCTTCAAATTCCTGCTGCCATGGTTGGTCAGGCAAGAATGCAAAGCCTTGCGTTATTTCACGCTGTGCATAGAGGTCAACTAACTTATCTGCTAAATCATCAATAGATTTCTTTGCCTTTGTAACAACCTTAGCCCAGTCACGGCCACCCATTTTATTGATGCGCGGCACATCACCTTCATTACCAATATACTTTTGTAATTGATCTAAGTTGTTGGCAGGTAAGAATAATTTATCTGATCCCGCATAGTCAATTTCAATATAATCCCGATGAATCCCTTCTGTTTCTATCGTTTTAAGACCAATATACTTACCAATACCGTGCATACTATGAACTACATAGTCACCAGGCGTTAAATCCGTAAAGTAATTGATTTCTTGGCCCTTTTTAGGCTTGTTCCGAAGTTTGCGTTTTTGTTGTCCGTAAATATTACCTTCTACGACAACTACTAAATGGCTATTTGGTAATTCAAAGCCATCGGTCAATAAACCTTGTAAGATAACTACCGTATTAGGCTTTGCAATCCATTCCGCACTATGAACAAAGGCAATACCTTCCCCTTCAAGAGCACGTTCAATTCCTTCTCTTCGTTGCTGATTATTTAATACCAATACAACTTGATGTTTTAAGCGATGCCATTGTTTAATCTCATCGGTTAATAAAGGAATTTGACGCTCAAAGCTCGTCATCGTCTTGCCTTGAATACCAATCGGGGTAAATCCAGCTAAGCCGATAGAACGTTGTTGCATAAATGTGAAAGCTACTTGATTCGTCGCTTCTACAGTACGTTGCAATTCACTCCAGTCACAATGATTTTTACGATGTGTTGGATCCTCCTTGAGGAATTTCTTTAATGCTTCCTGAATACGACCAGGCTCATCGTAAATGAGGGTGCCTTCTTTCACATATGATAATAAGGTGCAATCTGCATCACTTTTACCAAGAAAGAAAGGTGTCACTGTATAAGAATCAATTTGTTCAATGGAACGTTGGTTCTCCACAGAGAAGAACCGCAACGTATCAATTTCATCCCCAAAGAACTCAATACGTATCGGGTGTTCACTATTAACAGGATATATGTCTAAAATATCCCCGCGCACGGCAAAATGACCACGTTGTTCCACCTGGTCTACACGTTCATATCCAATTGTAACGAGCTGTTCAAGAGCTGTATCGCGTTCAATCGTATCATTCAAAGAGAAATGTAACGACTGTCCTTTTAAATATTGTGGAGATACCACATATTGTGTAACCTCTTCAGCATTCGCAATGACTACGGCAGGTTCCTGCCATGCAAGCAATGCTAAAGCACGCATTTGAGCCCCTTGGTCCTCAAGGCTACGAGCAATCGTTGTAAAGTCCACATGATCTGTTATAGGAAATGATAGAACAGGAATATTAGTCCAGAAAAAGGCTAAATCTCGTTCCCACATCTCTTTATGGTCCTTATCATGGACTACGATAACCACAGGCTTTGTAAGACCCGTAGAAAAAGCTTGGTTTAAGAGGAAACTCTTTTGAGATCCACTAAGACCATATATGACTGACTTCCCTTTCCGCTGAAATGCGTTTAGCCCATCCACAAAGGATGGGTTCTGTGAAAGCAGTTGTGTTAATGTATTATCCATACTGCACCATATAGTATTACTATGATTATATTAATTAAATAGTTCTAACTCA
>DXZL01000091.1 GCA_019419725.1 Veillonella sp.
AATAACCTAAAAACTCAATATTACCTTCCATACCTTTAATTGGTGAGAAAGTTAATCCATGAACATATAATCCACAATCATGAGCAACGTGTAAGATACGATGTAAAACCTCTTTATGGATTTCCGGGTCGCGCACAATACCACCTTTGCCAACATTTTCTTTGCCAGCTTCAAATTGCGGCTTAATTAAAGCAACGAGGGAGCCTGTATCTTTTAACAATGTAGTAGCTACAGGCAATACTTTATCTAAAGAGATAAATGCTACATCTATGGAAATAAAGTCAACCAGTTCACCTAATTGTTCTGGTGTGACAGTGCGAATATTTTGCTTTTCCATGTTGATAACACGTGGGTCTTGACGTAACTTCCAAGCTAATTGATTATAGCCTACATCGATAGCAAATACTTTAGCTGCTCCATTTTGTAGAGCACAATCTGTAAAACCACCAGTGCTGGCACCTATATCGACCATAACAGCGTCTTGTAAATCGATAGGATACGTTTGAATAGCTTTTTCTAACTTTAGTCCACCACGACTAACATAAGGTAAGGTGTTACCCTTTACTACGATATTAGCATCTACAGGAATTTTTGTACCCGCTTTATCAATACGTGTTGTATCCATAAAGATTTGGCCAGCCATTATGGCTGCTTTGGCTTTTTCTCTACTTTCAAAAAGCCCTCGATTAACGAGGAGTATGTCTAAACGTTCTTTACTACTCATATCACACCATTGTAAATATAATAAAATTGAATACACGCTACAATAATACCGAGGATTAATCCCCCAAATACCTCTACTGGAGTATGTCCTAATAACTCTTTTAAGGCCTCTTTACGAGTAATGACAACAGGTATGTTTTTCTTTGTAAAATAATCTACAATTTGGTTTAGAATTTGAGCTTGTCGCCCAGCCTCTAATCGTACACCTGATGCATCATACATAACTACAATAGAGAATACTAAGGATAGGATAAAGAGATCAGAAGCTCCATTTTTCAGATAAATAGCTGTAGTTGTAGCGATTACAAAGGATGTATGCGAACTTGGAAAACCTCCAGATCCCACTAATCGTTCTGGACGAAATTTACCATGCCGAACTAGTTGCCATACGAATTTGATAGCCTGAGCAGTAAACCAACCCCAAAATGCGGCTTGCGCTATGTAGTTGTGTGCTATTTGTGGTAATATATCAATCATTATTTATACCTTCTACAGGTCGTAACAATTAATTAGTGCGTTCTAAAAGATAATCAATTAGAGCAGCTAGAATAGATGTATCATAGGAAACAGAATTTAGTGCATCATGGGCTTGTTTACCAACTAAGGAAGCTTGATTCTTAGCTTCATCTAAACCTAGTAGAGATACATAGGTTGATTTATGTTGGCGAATATCACTGCCAGGTGTTTTTCCTAATTCTTCAATAGTACCAGTTACATCTAGAATATCATCAGTAATTTGGAATAACAATCCTAAACAATTTGCATATTCCATAAGTGCTGTTCTCGTAGCAGTATCTGCATTGCCTAAGATGAGCCCTAATTCTACAGATGCATTAAATAATGCCCCTGTCTTTCCGCGGTGTAAAACCTTTAACTCCTCAAGTGGTATATGCTTATCTTCACTGAGCATATCGAAGGCTTGACCACCAACCATACCTTCAGGACCCGCTGCAGTAGCTACGCATTGAATGGCCTCAATTTTTTGTTGAGGTGTAGCAGTTGTATTAGTAGTCATTAGCTGAAAAGCATATGTCAATAATCCATCACCTGCAAGAATAGCCATACCTTCACCATAAACTTTATGATTTGTTAAATTACCTCTACGATAATCATCATTATCCATGGCTGGTAAATCATCATGTACTAAGGAATATGTATGGATGCACTCCATAGCACATAGAAATTCCTTATAATCAGCTGGATCTTTATGAAGCATTTCTAATACAGCTTTAGATAAGATTGGTCGGATTCGTTTGCCACCTTGCATTAAACTGTAATTCATAGATTCATAAAGGGGTTTAAATTCTCGATTTGGGCTAG
This sequence comes from Veillonella sp., assembly GCA_019419725.1. Lineage (GTDB taxonomy): Bacteria > Bacillota > Negativicutes > Veillonellales > Veillonellaceae > Veillonella. The sequence goes on from DXZL01000091.1 coordinate 2,044, forward strand.
TTAATACTTCACCTAACCATTGTTCAATATGTTGTTTGCTAGACGCTAAATAGTCTTTGAACATAGAATCTCCTTATTCGCTGATGCGGACTTCTTCGATAATTTGTTGTACTTCATCTTCTACAGAATCAAGCATTTCTGCACATTCTTTTACTAATGTTAAGCCCTTCTTATATTGCGTTAAAAGCTCAGAGATAGTCATATCACCATCGTCTAATTGTTTAACAATATCCTCTAAGGCTTTATATTTTTTCTCATAACTTTTTAGTGATGCGGCCATCTTTGTGCGCCTCCTTTACCGTAGCAGTAACATACCCATCAGCAAGTGTAACTCGTATATCATCCTTTGGATGTAATTGCGTAACAGACGTAATAGGTTTATCCTTATGTTCAACCTTTGCAAATCCTTTTACCATCATTTGTAATGGATTAAGAGATTCTAATTGTTGAGCTAACAATGCTAGACTATGTTTCTCTGTATTGCATCGTTCTTTTGTAGCATTGGTTAATGACTGTGAAAGCTCTTGTAAATGTGTTTTTTGTTTATGTAGAAATTGTAGAGCTGGAATGCCTAATCTACGATTAAAGAGCAATGTTAAATCGGTACGTTTCTGTTGTAATGTATACCGTATAAACTCATGTAGATACTCTTCTTTTTCTGACAATTGATCTTGTAATGTCGTTATAGGAAGCACTGCCATTTCTGCAGCATGACTAGGTGTTGCTCCACGAGCATCTGCAACATAATCACATAAGGTATAATCTGTTTCATGACCTACTGCTGAAATAATTGGCGTATTAGCAGTATAAATCGCCTCTACAACAGATCTATCATTGAAACACCATAGATCTTCCATAGATCCACCACCACGACCAACGATGATAACATCTACATCGGGATCAGCATCGGCAGCAGCAATACCTCTTGCAATAACAGGTCCTGCAGTATTGCCTTGGACAGGAACGGAGAATAATTTAAATTGCATTAGTGGGTTACGTCTCTCACTGACATGTAAAATATCATGTAATACAGCACCAGATTGAGATGTAACAATGCCTATGCAACTTGCCATGTACGGAAGACTTTGTTTGTGGCTGTCATCAAAGTATCCTAGCGCCGTTAACTCCCGTTTTAACGCGTCAAATTCAAGTTGTAATGGACTTTTAGAGCCTATTTGCATATCTGATGCAATAAGATTTAAACGGCCCATTTTATTGTAAAAATTAACAGATGCTTTTACAGTGACTAATAATCCATTTTGAATGGCATTAGCAAGTCCCTTTTGCATGACCGTACTAGACCACATGGTAACATCAATAGCGGATTCTTCGTCTTTTAATGAGAAATACATATGGCCACTACTATGGCGCTTTGCGTTAATAATGGTACCGCTAACATAGACATTCTTAAGGAGATATTCACGGTCTAATGTGCGCTTTATAAGATTGTTTAATTGTGTAATGGTTAATACATTCACGATTACCCTCTAGATTCTTGTAAAAAAGCAGCGCCAAAAGCATTGCCAGTGGCATTATCAACAGAAAATTGTGGCTGTGCTACATGTAATGTAAGATGATTACGTCTACAATAATGCTCCATACGTTGACGAAGTAAACTATTGCTCATTACACCACCTACGGCAATTAATGTTCGAACAGGTTTATTTTGTAAATGATAGGTAATCATTTTTTCTAATGCATTTCCTATGGAGGTGAATACAGCTCTCGCTAAATTAGATTTTTCTATATCATCCATAGCATCACTTATACGTCGCATAGCCGCACTACATGGGCCAGCAAAGCTAATCCAACCATCTTTTACAGAAGATGGCAACGGATCATATTCTGTAGTTTGTAATGCTAATGCTTCTAGATGTTTTCCTGCAGGAAATGGCAAGCCCATAGCAACACCGATACGGTCTACATATTGTCCACCTTGTAAATCCTTAGATCCCCCGATAATATGAGAGTCAAATATCCCATCACCTTTATAATGACAATACACGAGTTCTGTAGTACCACCTGATAAATGAAGTGCTAAGAATGGTTCACTGGGAATTGTTTTTAATTCTCGTAGTGCTGCTAAAATATGATTTTCTTGGTGTGCGAAAACGTGTAGCGGTACATTCATCAAATGATTAAGAGACTGTCCGTATCCTAGCCCCACCATAAAAGCAGGCATATAGGAATTTTCCTCACGTCTAGGAAACCCGCTAACACCAATACCACTAATAGGAAGCTGTGGCAATTCAGATATCAACTTAGGCAATGCCTTTGTATGTTGAAAGACCATATTTGATTGTTGTAGGCCTCGCTCACCTTGTTTGACCTCTAATATTTTGCGAGCTTCACCAACTATGTGAAAGTCGCTATCTATAATGGCACAACTTGTAGTGTAGCAACTAGTATCAATGCCTAAGTAATATCGTTTCATTATTTACTCTTATTATATGCATCTAAAATTGCGTTGATTAATTTATAGGAAGAATCAGAACCAAAATCTTTAGCTAACTGAATAGCTTCGTTGATAGCTATAGATGGTTCCAAAGGATCAGCTTCATTTGTCATTTCCCATAGAGCAATACGTAAAATAGCACGGTCAACTTTATCCAAGTTTTCAACTTTACGTGATTTACAGAATGGTTGTAATGTGGCATCGATAGTTTCAGAAGCGGATAATACACCATTTATGATGCTATTAGCATAGGCTTTATCCATTGATTTATGCATGTGCCCTTCTGGAAACTGCACATCATTTTGATCAACATGAAATTCATTAGCATATAACATTTGAAATGCGTATTGACGTGCTTCACGTCGATTTCGCTTAATTACCATGTAGAGTTGGCTCCTTTTCTTTAACAATACCTTCAATATGAACATCTACCTTAACATGGTCAAGATCAAGCATATTTTTTAAGGTTTGTTTGATTTCTAACTGCAATTGTTTGGATAACTCAATTAGATTGTACCCATACAATGCTTTAATATAAATATTGATTTCAATAAAGCCTTTACGATGTTTAACATTGATACCTGGTAAACTGCGTTGACCAAAGGCATGTGTAATTCCCTCTACTAATTCATCGTAAAAGCGAGGGCTTAAAGAATGAATACCTGGAATCGTAGCCAATGTTTTTGTTGCTACATCAATGATGACAGAGTCTGCAATATCTATGGTATCCATATCTAATCCGTAGTTTAATTGATTGTCTGAACTCATATAGATACCCTCCTAAGGCTGTGATGGTGTTACTAAATCATCAAATACAATGTCTTGTACCACTACATCAATGGTTTGCACTTCAATTTCTGTATAAGAAACTAAAGCTGTTTTTATACGTTCTTGTAAACGTAAGGCCACATCCGGAATACGATATCCATATTGAATACACACATATAATGTAACGGAAATAGCTCCTTCATCATTAAATGATATTTTTACACCTTCATGATCAGATTTACGTCTAAAGAAGGTATTAACACCATCATTAAAGGTGGAGCTCATATGATGTATACCCTTTGTCTCAAGTGCAGCCATGGTGACAATCGTAGCATATACATCTTCACTAATCTTAATTTTACCCGACTCTAGTTCAGTATTTTTCTTGGTCATACTGGCCTCTTTCAAAAAAAGCACTTGTCCCTATATATAATTACATAGACGACAAGTGCTTACAGTGCAAATGTTAGGATATATGGGGAATAAGATTCCATGAAAAGATCTTGCCCCAATACATATCAATACGTATTAGGCACGTTCGATGTATTGACCTGTACGAGTATCAATACGAAGTACATCATCTACTTCAATGAAGAGAGGTACTTTTACAGTGTAGCCTGTTTCCAATACAGCTGGTTTGTTACCACCAGTAGCAGTATCGCCACGGATACCAGGATCTGTTTCAACTACTCGAAGTTCAACAGCTACAGGTAAATCGATACCGATTACGATACCTTGGAAGAACATGATGGATACTTCCATATTTTCAAGAAGGAAGTTTTTAGCATCACCTA
>DXZL01000092.1 GCA_019419725.1 Veillonella sp.
ACCCATGCCGGGGTGGCGGAACAGGCAGACGCAACGGACTTAAAATCCGTCGGTTGGAAACAACCGTACCGGTTCGATTCCGGTCCTCGGCACCAATTAAGACTAACTTCGGTTAGTCTTTTTTTCTTATGTAAATTAAGTTTTAATACTACATATTAAATAATACTATGAATAAGAAACCTAAATTGCTAATTAGTGAATGTCTATGCGGCGTATCATGTCGTTATGATGGAAAAGATAATTATATAGGGAAATTACCATTGTTAAAAGAAATGTTTGATTTAGTACCTGTATGTCCAGAAGTATTAGGTGGACTTAGTACACCGCGTGATCCTGCAGAGCGACAAGGAGAACGTATATGTACGGCTAATGGGACTGATGTAACTAAAGAATTCCTTATAGGCGCTCAGAATACATTAGATATAGCTTTTCAAAATGGGTGTAATCGGGCTCTAATGAAAGCAAAAAGCCCTAGTTGCGGCTATAAGCGTATTTACGATGGCACCTTTAGTAAAACCCTACGGGATGGTCATGGATGCACTGTAGAGGCTCTATTAAAGAATAATATTGAAGTGTATACAGAAGATGATATTGATCTATTAATAGGACAAAAAAAGAGATGAGTTTTAACTCATCTCTTTTTGTTTTTTATTACTTTACTATAACCTTAACTGGCTATTATTACATAATTATATGCTTTACTGATAACAGATTAATATGCTTAACTCAGTACAAGAAATAGTCCAGATTATTTACCTGCATTTACAGGATCGTTAGTTAATGGTTGTTCCCCTAGTAAGGTAGTAAGGTTATGTAAATTAAATCGATACTTATCATTACTGAAGTCTCGTGTTGCATCATAACGTTGGTTAGGTGCATGCATAAGACCGATTAATGTGTCATATAGTAAATCATTTGTAAAGTATTGATGTTCATGCTTAGTAAGTTCCTCTGCAGTTTGAGGATACGCTGCACGATATTGAGGAGATAAATAAATCCAGAATGGAATGTGAGTCATAACAAAGTCAAATGTATCTGGGTTATGAGATTTATCTAAACTTTCACCGTGGTCAGAGAAATAGACCATAGCTTGTAAGTTTAATTTTTCCTTACCATACGTATAGATTTGTTGTAATAACCAATCAGTATACAGTTGGCTATTAGCATATGCTTCTTGGCCATCTGGATACGGGCCTTGTTTCCATTTACTAAACTCATGAGGGTAACGGTCATTGTAATAAATATGGCTCCCCATGATATGAATAACAATAAAGTTATTTTTCGTAGGATCTACAGATTGTAATAAAGGCAATAAAGATTCATCATAGCGGTCAGAGAATGCATATGATTCGTGAGACCATTTTGTAGTATCTGCTGTTTTGGCCATTAGAGAAATGGCTGTATCGTATTCACCAAATACACCTTGGTTACTAAACCAAGAAGTAGTATAACCAGCCTTTTTAGCTACGTCTAAGATGTTTGCTGAATCAAGGAATGGTTTATCATCATATTGATTGCGTTCGGATAGAGCGCGTTCTAGGGTAGGTACAGTTTGTACATAGGATGAATATGCATTATCAAAGAACACAAAATCTTTGTTATCAGAGCGCATATTACCTTGCCATGGTGTATCGTCATAAGGGAAGTTTTGATTATAAACCTTCATATAATCACGAGAACTAGACTCACCAATTACTAATATGATCGTACCTGGTGTTTTATTGGCAGAGGTTTCCTTTGTATCTAAATTGAAGGAATCGAAAACTAAATGATGGTTATCATTATATTGTTGCATCTGTTTTACATAATCGCCAGCGGCAATCCAATTTGCTACAATACATGTTTTAGGGAATAAGAAGAATGGTACATATACTAAGAATGCTACTATAGATGCAATGAGCAATGTAGAGCGCATAGGTCGTGTAGTATTTAAGTTTACCACTTCTTTCATTCCTAGATTAGACCAGTAGAGTAGATACGTCCAAGCTACTAGACCAATACCAACAGCGATAAGACCAGGAATACCAGCAGCATTTTTTAAGAACCCAAAGGCTTCCTCTGGGTTTGTCATATATACTGCTAGTAAACTAGCTGGCGTTAAACAATGCCATGTAGTTAAGTAGTATCCGATTTGTAAGAATGGAATAAGACTTAATATCATGGTAATGACTGCCATGATTAATGATGTGGTTTTATGAAGACGATTTGTTTGGTTTAGTAAAAATTGAATTCCAGATAAGCCCATAAAAATGAGTAGGCCAAATAAGAAGTCATTAGCGAATTCATAGAAATATAAAGGCTTAACATAGGACCAGTGGAAAAGGAGTGGGAATGTAAGAGCCCAAAGAATACCGACCAAGCCATATCCTAAAAATGGTCTATGAAAAACTGTACAGCCCATAAAGTATTGAAATAAAAAAGTACCTACAATTGTTGGTACTGCTAAAATCGTTATATCTTCTACATCTAGACCTAATGTAATAGGTTCATAGATGAAAAATAGAGCTATATATAAAACAATACCAATGATACCAAAGCGAAAGATGGGGTTTCTCCCAATTTGCTTTAAACTAGATGACATAATAAATCCCCTCTTGAAGGAATACACAATAAATTTTTTTTCTATAATATATAATAATTACTATAATAAAGATAGCAGATGACTGTAAAAAAAACAATTATTTGAAAGTACTACTATAAATGCTTTATAATTATATAGTTAAAGTATATTTTCTAAGGATTGGGGTTTATGGGAGATTATAATTATAAGTTAGATGTTTTTGAAGGTCCTTTAGACTTGCTTTTACATCTCATTGAAAAACATAAAATAGAAATCACCGATATTCCTATCGTTGAAATTACGAGCCAATACTTGGAATATTTAGATAATTGGAATCACTTTGATATTCATTATAGTAGTGAGTTTCTTGTAATGGCATCTACCTTATTGCAGATTAAATCGCGTATGTTACTGCCTAAAGCTGAACCTGAGCCGGATGAAGCTGAGGATCCACGTGATGAATTAGTAGCAAAATTAGTAGAGTTTAAGAAAATCAAAGATTTTACAGCTCTATTAATGGAGCGTACAGCAATTTCTGCCAATATATTTAGTAGACCTGAAGAAACAAGCGTACTTGGATTAGATAATGTATATAATTTAGAGCTTTCCCAATTATACGAGATTTTTTATCAAACCTTGAAGCGAGCTAAGGAATTACCTGAAGAGGAACCTATTCGTGAAGTAAAGGTTGAAAAAGACAGTTATAGCTTAGAAGATATGATTCTGTCTTTATCTAGTCGTATACGTCGTGGTGAAAGTTTACACTTTAGAGAGTTATTAGTGGCAATTGAAACAAAGAGTGGAATGGTAACGATCTTTATGGCTGTTTTAGAATTGTTGAAACAACAAATTATGGAAATGAGCTATGAAGAGGATGATATTGTATTCACTGCAGCCTTAGAAGGTACCGTATAGAAAGGGGGCTATATGAGCTTACCAACAATGCATTTAGAGGCCGTATTGTTTTCATCGGCAAAGCCTATATCAATAGATATGCTTGGAGAAGTATTTGGACTTTCAACAGAGGAAGTACAGGACTATATAGACACATTACAACGTGAGCTTGAAGACCAAAATCGAGGTATCCGATTGAGAGTATCAGGGGCTGGTGTTGAGTTAGTTAGCGCTATGGAAAGCGCTGATTATGTAGGTCATATACGTAAGCGAGAAGATAAATTATCTAATGCAGCGATGGAAACATTAGCTGTTATAGCCTATAAACAACCTATAACTAAAGCTGAAATTGAAGAAATCCGCGGTGTAAATAGCGATAAGATTATTAAACAATTACTCACTCGATCTCTTATTGCTGAGCTAGGTCATAAAGACACTGTAGGAAGACCTATTCTTTATGGCACAACTGACGAGTTTTTAAGAAGTGCTGGTGTAGAATCTATTGAAGCTTTACATCAAGAAGTTTCGGAAACAGAAGGATAATATGGAACGATTACAAAAATTTATTGCTAGTTGTGGTGTTGCATCACGACGTAAGGCAGAAGAATTAATTACAGAGGGGAAAGTTCAGGTTAATGGCCGCAAGGTAACTGAGCTGGGCGTTAAAATTGACCCTCAAAAAGATAAGGTTAAGGTTAATGGTCAATTATTGGCGCAAGAAAAGCCTGTATATTATTTATTAAATAAGCCGAAGGGCGTCATTACATCTGTATCTGACCCTCAAGGTCGAGAAACTGTTTTAGATTATATTAAAAATGAATCTAAACGCATTTATCCTATTGGTCGTCTCGATTTATATACGGAAGGTTTATTATTACTTACCAATGATGGTGAGTTAGCACAAAACTTAACACATCCATCTAAAGGTGTAGAAAAAACCTATGAAGTGCGCATTAAAGGTCGCGTTCGTGATGAAGATTTACAAGTCATTGCCAATGGCGTTAAACTTGAAGACGGAATGACAGCACCTGCTACAATTGTAGACTTAGGTTTTGACGATCATAACGGTGTTCATGAAGTAGAGATTACAATTCATGAAGGTCGTAATCGCCAAGTTCGTCGTATGTTTGAACACTTTGGGTATCGCATTCATAACTTAAAACGTATTGCTTATGCAGGTCTCACATTGGGTGGTGTAAAACGTGGTGCTTCTCGTCAACTTACTATTAGAGAGGTTAAAGCACTTAAAGCGTTGGGGACTGATAAGAAATGAAACAAATCATAGTCATTGGTGGTGGTGCGGCAGGTCTTATGGCGGCTGTTATAGCAGGTCGTGAAGGTGCTCGTGTCATATTACTTGAAAAAATGAATATGGTTGGTAAGAAGATGGGGATTACCGGTAAAGGTCGATGTAATATTACAAATAATGCAGATATGACTGAGTTCATTAAAAATACGCCAGGTAATGGCAAGTTCCTCTACGGTGCTTATGAACGCTTTAGTAATGAAGACTTGCTTGAACTATTACATAGTTGGGGTTTGAAAACTAAGGTAGAACGTGGTGGTCGCGTATTCCCTGAATCTGATTCCGCTCTAGAAGTACGCAATACATTCATGAAAATCTTGAAAAAGTATAATGTTCAAGTTCATTTAAATGAACCTGTTACATCTATTACTGTAAAAGATGATCGAGTAGTGGGTGTTACAACAGATAAAGAACAATATGCTTGTGATGCTGCTATCATCTGTACTGGGGGTGCTTCTTATCCTTTAACAGGTTCGACTGGTGATGGATATACTTTAGCTAAGAAAATAGGGCATACCATTACGGATATTAGACCATCGTTGGTGCCAATTGTAACTGAGGAATCATGGGTGAAGGATATTATGGGGCTTAGCCTTCGTAATGTTGAGGTATCCGTTATTTCTAAAAATAAGGTACAGGCCAAGCAATTCGGGGAAATGATGTTCACCCATTTCGGCCTTACAGGTCCTACCATCTTGTCGTTAAGTCATACGGTAGGCAAATTATTGCGTAAGAAAAATCCTCAAATTACTATTGAAATAAATCTTAAGCCTGCATTAACTGCAGAAGTATTAGATAAGCGATTACAAAAAGATTTTGATTTATATTCTAAGAAACAATTGGCTAATGGAATGAAGGATTTACTGCCGGTAAATCTTATTCCTATTGTTATAAAGCTTGCTGAATTAGATCCAAGCAAACCAATTAATCAAATCACAAAAGAAGAACGTTTGCGTTTATGTCATGTATTACAACATATGACATTAACTGTTAAGGAGTTACGCCCTGTGGCAGAAGCCATTGTTACAGCTGGTGGTATATCGTTGAAAGAATTTAGTCCTAAAACAATGGAATCTAAATTAGTGAAAGGCTTATATGGCGCTGGTGAGGTATTGGATATTGATGCCTTTACAGGTGGCTATAATTTACAAGCCGCTTTCTCCACTGGTTATGTAGCGGCTATGCATGCTGTACATGGTGATGAAGAATAGAGGTTATTATGAATACTAAAAAAATTGCCATTGCTATTGATGGTCCTGCAGGGGCTGGTAAAAGTAG
>DXZL01000093.1 GCA_019419725.1 Veillonella sp.
GATAAAATGGAGTCTTAACAGCTTTCTCCAAACTTTCGACTTTCACAAGTTCCATGTCAAAAATACGTTGATCATTCATAATGCTCACACCTTTCATCGATTTACAACTAGCGAGTGCCAGATGCATATTCGCCCATATTAATATCTATAACAGTTCGAAGAGGTTGAATCAAGGAATCCTCATACTGAACCGCCCATTTAATATCTGGATTCATATCTCCATTTTCTAAGCCTGCAATCGTTTGCCCGTCATCAATAGGATTATCGTGCTCAAAGATATAGTACAACACACTATACGCATGATTTACAATCTCATCGGGATTCATACCGTGAAAATGATACTGCAAATCAGGGTAGAATAAGGTGCTCATACCAAGCGTATCAACCATCATGTCATCTGTGCCTTGAATGCTAAAATATCGCACATTTACGGCATAATAAATAAAACGAGTTACAGCTTTATCTGGATGATTTTCAATGGTTTCTCGACTTAAGAACTTACGAGATGGACCAAAGACAACGGCCTTACAAGATGGATATAACTCTAGCAGTGCATCTACATATTTTACTAACATATCAGCCCGTTCTTTAGGCTCTAAACCCGAAGCTAACATATCTGTAGCAAATACTCTATATTGGCACTCATCTAGCAACTCATCTACATTTGGACAATCCCACACCTGACTGCGCTCAAAATCATCTAGTACAGGTTTGTCGATTTTCTCACAATTCGTCACCATCAATGTTGGTGGAACATCGGCATCATTATCTTCATAATGAACCTTATAATTCTGAGGTGCAAAACCAGCAGATTCAACGCCATAACTAAAGCAATCAACAGGACCTAAATGCTTTGTGAATACCTCTACCATTGTATCTCGATTAGGCATATCACACTGCTTTGGCATTAATAACTCAACGAAAAACAAACCGCCAGGGCGAACAGAGTTATCTGTTAGATCTTGTTTAAATACTTGAGTCATACACGCTCTCCTAAATTAAAACATAATGTAAAATATATCTTTCACTTTATAGTATATCAGATGTTTATAAGTACTACAATTACGTAACCACTGTTTCATAAATAATAAATAATCTATATTTCTACTACATGTTAGCGTAATATCGATATACTGTGGCATCACGATTATATAATCTAAAGATAATGACTCATACTCAAGTTCAAACGTCTTATTATTCTCCAAGGTTTGTAGAAATCGCGCATATAAATAATCAATACTTTCAGAATGATTACCAAGTTTGCAATTTCCCATATCAAATAGGTTACGATAGGAAGTGTCCCCTGGTAGCACAGACATCCAATCTAAAGCATATTCTGATACACCGAACACCGTTTTTTCAGGATTAGGTCCATCTAAATCATCCTGTAACCAAGCAGATATTATTTGGTACATATTTAGTGTTTCATATTCGCTTACATCACTATAAAACTCACTTAGCCCCTCTAGGTCAATCTCTAAATTGGCAATACAACGATACATAGAAACTACCTCCTAAAGATCTCCAATCTTCTTATAGTAAAAGTATAACTATATCTATGTACCATTTTTATCTCATTAAGTTTTGACCCTGTATCTAAAATTAACACTAAATCATTTATAACTACAAAAAGACCCTCTCCATAAGTCCGAGAACTATGGAGAGGGTCTTTATATTATCTAATCAGCATAGGATGATGAGCCGATGGCCTACCTGTTACGGTTTCCCTCGAACTCTCAGCACTACTTAATTATAGAGGTTTGCGAACCACATCGATGATAGAGCCATCGCGGTATTCTACGATTGCCACGATGTCTTCGTCTCTGTCAGATACAGGGATATCTTGTGGTTTACCAACTAAGTCGAATGCTAATTGTTGTAATTCTTCAATTGTGAAGATCGGCAAGTTGCTATCTTTGAAGCGTTCAATCAAATCAGTACGAGCTGGGTTGATTGCGATACCGTATTCAGTAACGAGTACGTCAACGGAGGAGCCTGGTGTAATTACAGTAGCTACTTTGTCACGGATCATTGGCAAGCGGCCACGGATCAATGGGCAAGTAATAACTGTGCATTTAGCACCTGCTGCTGTATCGGAGTGACCGCCAGAAGCGCCCATCAATACACCGTTGGAGTCAGTCATTACGTTTACGTTGAAATCAAGGTCGATTTCAGTAGCACCAAGGAATACTACGTCTAGGTAGTTTGTAGTGCAGTCTGTCCATGGGTTAGCGTACATGGAAGCAGACATTTCGATATGTGCAGGGTTTTTATCCAAGGATGCTGCTGCAGTAGTATCGAATGTTTGAGTATCGTAAATTGCACGGATTAAGCCTTCTTCAAGCATACCAGTCAAGATACCAGTAGCACCACCGATAGCGAAGCCACCTACTTCACCGCGTTTGCGAAGTTTTTCAGCAATAAATTTCGCTACAGTCAATGGAGCACCACCAGCACCCAATTGGAATACGAAACCATCTTTAATGATGCCAGCTTGGTCAAGGAATTCACCAGCTAATTCAGCAATTTTAATTTGGATAGGGTTTTTAGTGAAACCTACCGCACCAGAAGCGATACCTTCTGGATCACCAATGCTTTCAACCTCAACAACATAATCTACGTCAGTTTGAGGGATTGCATAGTTGTGTACATAGTCAACCAAGTTATCTGTGATAATAACAGTTGTATCTGCATAGTGGGAGTCAACTTTAGCATAGCCAAGCGCACCACATGCGGATTTACCCATACGACCAGTAGCATTACCACGTGGGTCAGCTGTAGGAGCAGCCATGAAAGCTACGTCGATATGAACTTCGCCAGATTCGATAGCACGAGCACGGCCACCGTGGGAACGAATCACTACAGGGCGTTTCAATACGCCTGGGTTTTGAGTCAAGAATTTACCAAGACGATCGCGCAAGCCAGATGTTTCAATAGCTGTTACAGTACCATCTTGAATCATTTCTACCAAGAATTCATGGCATGGGGACAAGGAAGAAGACGCAATTGTAATGTCTTTAATACCTTTTGCTTGAACGCGTTCCATAACCATTTTCATTACATAGTCGCCATTGCGCAAGTGATGATGGAAGGACAATGTCATGCCATCTTTTACGCCAGCTTTTTCGATTGCTTCATCAATAGAAGCAAGTACTTTATTAGTACCAACACGACTCATGTGTACAGGTTTACCTGCGCGATGAGCTTTAGGTTCAATAGCGAATTCACCTTGATATACTTCGCGACCTTCTAGTGCTGGGATATTTGTTGGGATATCGCGACCTACTTTATTTAACATCGTATTCTGCTCCTTCCTCTAATTCAACTTTAATGCCTGCTGCACGTGCTTTATCAACTACGCGTTGTGCACGTACCACGATAGGACCATCGATCATTTTGCCATCTACAGAGATTACGCCTTTATTATTGCGCAATGCATCAGCATAGCTGTTCAATACTTTAACGGAATGAGCGATTTCTTTTTCGTCAGGAGTGAATACTTCATGAACAATTTTAATTTGGCTTGGGTGGATACAAGATTTACCATCAAAGCCCAAAGCTTTAATGAATTCTACTTCTTCACGGAAACCTTGTGGATCTTTCACGTCGGAGAATACAGTATCAATTACGCGGATACCTGCTTCGCGGGCTGCATGAAGAATTGTTTGGCGAGCAAACAACAATTCAACAGCTGGTTTATGTTTACCTGTACGAAGGTCAGCACGGTAGTCTTCAGCGCCAAGAGCGATTGCAACTACGCGAGGACCGTGACAGATTTCGCGAACATTGTACAAGCCACGAACGGATTCGATAGCTACGATAATGTTGATTGTACCTTCTTCCCAACCGTTAGCTTTTTCAACTTCTTCAATTTTTTTCGCTACAATTTCAACTTCAGAAACATCTTCAGTTTTAGGTAAACGAATCAAATTAGGTTTAGCTGGAACGATTACATCTAGATCATCATAACCATAAGGAGTTTGTGTAGGATGATTGATACGAACAACTGTTTCACCACGGAACTTACGAGATTTCAATGCTTCTGCAGTTAAAAGGCGAGCAGTGTCTTTTTCAGTAATAGCAACGGAATCTTCGATGTCGATCATGATAGAGTCAGCACCGTGAATGTCAGCACTGTTAATCATTTTAGGTGTATTACCTGGTACGAACATCATGGAACGAGACAAGCGTTTTTTAGCAGCCTCTGTTAATGGGTTTGTTTTAACTTCTGGGAATGTTTTATCGTTAGCCATTATGCTTTGCTCCCCCTTTCCAATGCGCCTAATACGCGAGCTTTAATTGTGTAATCCCAAGCATTTTTATCTTGTACGATTACTTTCACGCCATCAAAACCAGCTTCTTTCACTGTGTTCAAGATAACGGATTTAATTTGGTCGCCGTATTGACGGATAACTTTGGATGTTAATTCAATTTCGATACCGCTAGCAATCGGTTCAACCGTTACTAATGCATCATTTTTTTCGTCGAAGCCAGCTTGTGCAGCTTTTACTAATTGTGCCATGTTGCATCCTTTCACTAAAAATATATCAAATGGCAAAGACCAGACGTGTCGCGAATGTCTGGTCCGTGCCGCTAAAACAATGTTGATTATAAAATTATATGGTGATTAAATCATACCGATGAAAGTCCACCAAGGAATACCTACTACGAAGAGTAGAATCCAACTCAATACTGCTAAGATAGCACCAGCAGTCCACCAGTCTTTCAAGTTATTGTAACCTGCAGAGTAGATGATTGGACCAGGGGATGCACCGTAGTGAGTTACGAGACCGCCAAATGCGTTTGTTGCAAGCAATACAAGACCAAACATAACTGGATTTACGCCTGCTGCCATACCTACAGTTAAGAATACTGGAAGCATAGATGCAATGTATGCAGTACTAGAAGCGAATAAGTAACGAATTACAACGCTAATAGCAGAAAGAATTAAGACAACTACGAGTGGAGATACATCGAGTGCCAAGTTTGCTTGCATATATGCTGCAAGCCAAGCAAAGAATTTAGCTTTTGTTAAAGCAGTGGATAAGCCAAGGATAGCACCGAACCAGATGAATGTGTTCCAAACAGCTTTAGTTTGAACCATGTCATCCCAAGTGATGATACCAGCGAAGAACACAATAGTCATAGCTACTAATGCTACTGCTGTTGGGCTCAAGTCAAAACCGATGGAAGGCAATGCCCAACCGATAAGAGCAAGAATAAATACAACAGCCAAGATTTTTTCAGACATTTTCATAGGTCCTAATTTAGCAAGACCATCAGCAGCTAATTTCTTATTATCAATTTTTACTGCTTCAGGACGGTCGATCCAGTAACCTACAAGTGGCACAAAGATCAACATTACAAGACCAGGAAGAGCTAAAGCTAAAGCCCATTCAGCCCAAGTCATATTTAGACCAGTGATTTTAGTAACAAAGTCCAATGCCAACACGTTTGGAGCCATAGCTGTTAAGAACATGAAGGATGTAATTTTTGTTACGAAATAGCCATTCATCAAGATGAAGGAACCACCGCGTTTAGCAGTATCGCCAGGATAGGAACCGATAGATTCAGCGATGGATAAGTTAATTGGATATACGATACCAGCCGCACGTGCTGTGTTAGAAGGTGTAGCTGGAGATAATACTAAATCAAGAAGTGCTGTTACATAACCAAGACGTAATACAGTAGAACCGAATGCGTTAATCAAATGGTAAGCAACGCGGTGACCAAGACCAGTTTTACCAAACGCAACGCTCAAGGAGAATGCAGCGATGATCATCCACAATGCAGTGGAGCCATAACCTACCAAGATATCTTTTGCATTGTCTAAGAATAATGCAGATGCAGATAATACAGCTAATAAAATAATTTGAATTGGGTA
>DXZL01000094.1 GCA_019419725.1 Veillonella sp.
CCACATTGTGGACAACGGCCCATCCACTTAGAGGATTCAGCCCCACAATTTTGACAGAAGAATACTGATTTTGCTTTTGCCATATTACCTCAAAACTGTTATAAAAGATAAAAAAGGTCATGAATGATAACCATTCATGACCTTTTATGCATAATTTTACTACATGGTTAACTATCACTATTCTATAGTATACCATTTAAGCCATATAATTTATATGAAAGGTAGTCATTAACTATATATTTTTGTATTTATATTAAACCGTTACAACAATATCGTTATCCTTTGCATCTGCTTTAATTGTTTTACCTGCTATCGCCTCACCTTTCAAAATAAGATCGGATACAGGGTCCTCAATTAAACGTTGAATAGCACGTTTTAAAGGACGAGCACCCATAGTAAAATCTGAACCTTCTTTAACAAGTAATTTCATAGCCTCAGGTGTAATTTCTAAGTGCAAATCACGTTCTTCAAGACGTTTTGTTACATCACTCATCAAAATTGTTACAATTTTTGTTAAGTCCTCTTCAGTTAACGGATGGAATACTATCATCTCATCAATACGATTCAAAAACTCCGGTCTGAAATGACTTTTGACTGCATCCATAACAGACTTTTTAGCCTCTTTAAAATCAATACTTTTAGCATCTTTAGCAGTAGATTCAGCTTTTTTTGGTGCTAAGAAGCCTAGTTCTGTAGAGTTCTTATGTAATGCTTTAGCTCCTAAATTACTAGTCATAATGATAACCGTATTTCTAAAGTCTACGGTTCTACCTTGACTATCTGTAAGTCGACCATCATCAAGTACTTGCAATAGGATATTAAAGAAATCTGCATGAGCCTTTTCTACTTCATCAAGTAAAATAACGCTATATGGTTTACGACGAACTGCATCAGTGAGTTGACCGCCCTCTTCATATCCTACATATCCAGGAGGGGCCCCAACTAGACGAGAAACAGTATGCTTTTCCATATATTCAGACATATCAAGTCGAATCATAGCAGATTCATCGCCGAACAAGGAGGATGCAAGAGCTCTTGCTAATTCAGTTTTACCAACCCCTGTTGGTCCAAGGAATAAGAATGAACCAATAGGACGTTTTGGATCCTTTAATCCAGCCCTTGCACGGCGCACAGCTTTCGCTACAGCTGTAACAGCATCATCTTGACCGATAACGCGTTTATGTAGCTCATCTTCTAAATGAAGCAAGGTTTCAGATTCTTCTTCTGCTATTTTAGCCACCGGAATCCCCGTCCACTGAGCTACTACTGCAGCAATATCTTCTTCTGTAACTATTAGTTTTTGATCACTTTCCTCTTTAGCTACAGCTTTTTTATCGTCAATCTCTTTAACGAGAGCTTGCTCTTCATCACGAAGCTTAGCTGCCTTTTCAAAATCTTGAGATGTAACAGCAGCTTCCTTTTCTTTCTTTACCGTATTGAGTCGGTCTTCTAAAGCCTTAACATCTGGAGCTGCAGAAAAGACTTTCATACGCACCTTAGATGCAGCTTCATCAACCACATCGATAGCCTTATCAGGCAAAAATCGATCTGCAATATATCGACTAGATAAGATAACAGCAGCTTTTAATGCCTCATCTGTAATTTTAGCCTTATGGAAAGCCTCATAGCGATCTCGTAATCCCATCAAGATTTCAAGAGCATCCTCTTCATTAGGTTCCCCTACTTGAACAGGTTGGAAACGACGCTCTAAGGCAGCATCTTTTTCAATATGCTTTTTATATTCATCAAGTGTCGTAGCGCCAATCACTTGGAATTCACCACGTGCCAAAGCTGGTTTCAATATATTTGCCGCATCCATTGCACCTTCAGTAGCGCCTGCGCCGACCAATGTATGAATTTCATCAATGAAGATAATCATATCATCATGTTGTTGCACTTCATCGATTGCTTTTTTCAAGCGTTCTTCAAATTCACCACGGTATTTTGCACCAGCTAGCATAGAGCTAATACTAAGAGAAATAATGCGTTTGTTACGCAAAATCTCTGGTACATTGCCATTGACAATACGTTGTGCCAAACCTTCAGCAATAGCCGTCTTACCTACACCAGGTTCACCGATAAGAACTGGATTATTTTTAGTTCTACGACTAAGAATTTGGATAACACGTTGGATTTCTGTATCACGACCAATAACAGGATCAATTTTACCTTGTTTTGCAGACTCATTTAGGTCCGTAGCGAAATCGGTTAAATCACCTAAGTCGCCATTGTTATTTGCTCCTTCTTGACCACTATGATTACCATTAGAACTAGAGCCAAGAATATGACGAATCGCTTCTACTATATCGTCGGTACGAATATTCATAGCCCGTAAAATCCCAACTGCAACACCACCGCCGTCGCTGAGTAAACCAAGTAGAATATGCTCAGTACCAACGTAATTATGATTCATGCGATTAGCTACTTGAACAGCTAACTCAAGTACATGCTTAACACGTGGCGTCATATATATAGATGTTGCTTTTTTATTACCGCGGCCCACTTGCTCTTCTACAGCTTCAAAAATATCTTCTGTAACAATATTAAGCTCTTCTAAGGCCTTAGCAGCAACACCATTTTTAACCTTTGTCAGGCCGATGAGTACATGTTCAGTGCCTACATAGTCATGTCCCAACTCCAATGCGGCTTCTTGAGCAAAGGAAAGGACACGCTGTGCATCATCTGTAAATCGTTGCATCATACTATCACCTCATCTATCTATGTAAATTGTAATTATTTCTCTTCAAATATATGTAAACAATGGTAGGATATACCATTGGAATAGCTATTAACTAAACAAACAAATTCTACAGTCAACTCGAATATATTATATTGGCTTTAATCATATCAGATTAAAGCCATCTATTATCAACACATAGTTATATGTGTAAATTTATTATATGTAATTGATTTTTTCCAAATTTATATTAATGTGAAAGCTTTTGGCGGATTACCTTTGCCCGATAGCTATCACACTCGATATCTGTTAGATCATCATTTCCTGCATATTTAGAAAGAAAATTAGGTCTAGTTATGGCAATTAACTCATTAAATGAATCCTTCCCCCAAGAAGGTAAAATCTCTAAGTCAACGCCTAATTGGATATCACTAAGCTTTGTTAAGGCCTCTTTGCCATTTACACGACGCGCATATTGTAAAACACCATAAGAGCGCCAAAGTACATCTTCTAAACCTTCTTTATCATTATGTAATAAGGACTGTCTAGATTTTCGCTCCTCCGCAATAATGCCTTCTACAATCTTCGTCAATTGCTCGATAGTATCCTCTTCACTGACCCCCATAGTACGTTGATTTGAAATTTGGTATATGTTCCCTAAAGCTTCGGAACCTTCCCCATATAATCCACGTACAGAATAGCCCAATTGAATGATGCTACGAATAAGGCGTGTAATTCGTCCCGATATGGTCAATGCTGGCAAATGTAACATTACAGATGCCCTCAAACCTGTGCCTACATTAGTAGGACAAGCTGTTAAATAACCAAACCGTTCATCAAACGCATATGGATATTTTGCTTCAATTGCCTTATCTATTTTTAGGGCATGTTCATAAGCTTCATGTAATCGCAATCCAGAGACCATAGATTGAATTCGCAAGTGATCTTCTTCATTCACCATAATCACAATAGATGCATCATCAGATACTACTAAATTACGATATGGAAGTTTTTCCTCCAATGCAGGACTCATTAAATGTTTTTCCACTAATATAGCTCGCTCACGCTCGCTTAATTGCTCAAGATTAATATTGGAGTATTGATGTCCATCTACTTCTTTTAAAGGTTGAAGCAAGCCTCTAGAGATGGTATTTACCTTTTCTAAAGATGACGTATCATTACGATTTGTAAACAATATTCCATCAAAATTCCGTGCTAATCGGATTCGACTAGATATGACAATATGATCGGTTGCATCCGCATCGTGTTGTAGCCATGGGCTTAAAGGAGAGTCTAATATAGTATCTAACATAATAAGAACCTCCTACTCTTTATCGCCACCAATGATGGCTTCTAATTCTTTTATTTTATCTCTTAAAATGGCTGCATCCTCGAAGTTCTCTGTTTGAATTGCTGAGTCTAATTGATGACGTAACCGCTTTAGTTCATACTTTGCTTTAAATACATTATGACCATGACTAGGAACAGTTCCTTCATATTCAGAACTACCTTGTAATCGTTGTAATAACGGTTTTATTTCACTAGCAAAGGTTTCATAACATGTATCACAACCAAACTTTCCTACACGATTAAACTCATCATAAGTAATACCACATTGAGGGCAACGTTTAGACTGATGTGATTTTAATAAACTATCAGGATAGACCATATTCTTAAAGAAATCATTGGTAAAGAAGCTATCATCCCACATATCATTCATAAAGGAACTATAAGGAGATAATTTTCCCTCCTGTTGTAATGCAGTTGCACAAGTATTGCACAAATGTTGTTCCGTCTTCTGATTATTTACAATATTTGTCATATGGATGGTAGCTTCATTTTTATGGCAATGATCACATATCACTGATCATCACTCCTTCCGTAGTGTATCCACCATTGTTGCGTAGAGCTCACGAATTGCATCATTACGATGTTCAATGTCGGTATTCTCAATCAATGTAGCAAAAGAATTATGCATTAATTGAGCTTCACGACGAGTAATTTTTTCTGCTTGTAGCAATTGGAACAAGGATTGGTCTACATCTTTAATATCAATCAATCGATCTACTGTGTTTTGACCTTCATAAATACGATAGGTTGTTACAGCTGGTAGTGAATCGGAGCTTTCTGGATTTAATTTAGTAATTCGAATATATCCGCCTAGCCCACGTCTTGATTCAACATCAAAGCCGCGTTCATTAGAAAATCGTGTACTTAGTACATAACTAATTTGCGATGGTGCACAATCTAATTCATCGGCTAATTCGTTACGTTTTAAAATTAATTTCTCTTGTTCTTCACGCATACGATCTAATATAAACTTTTCTATTTTATCAGCTATCATACTCATAAAAAACACCTCTTTAACATTTTATTTAATATATTTTGACTATTTGTTTTTTACATATATTTATTATATTTGACTTTTTGACTTTAGTCAATATAAAGGTCAAATTTCTTATACTATATTTTTGACCTTTTAATACATTCTCTTATAATTGGACTTAATCTTAAATTCTAGGTATAATAAATGAGATATATTTTTATGAAAGAAGGTGTTGTTATGGCAGAAGCATTAGGACAAGAACTGTTAATTGATTTATATTCCTGCGATGAAGATGCAATTTCATCCGCTACAGCTGTACAAGAAAGTGTAGCAACTGCATTTGATTTAGCTGACCTTGATGTTGATGAAATCAGTTGTCAAGTTATGGACGAGGAGATCGCCCTCCTATCTGTTGCACCAGGCTTTCACTTTACATTGCACACATATCCTGCTCTAGGCTATGTGGCTGTTGATTTGTATTCTTTTGAGCAATCCTTACCGCTTACATTGATTATGAAAGCGTTACGTAAATCTTTCAGAGCTGAAAAGGTAAAAGCAACAAGTGTACAACGTGGCGACTTTGGTAACGAACGTGATATGAAACCACGTCGCAAAACTAAAATCACTACACTTGGTCGTGTTTCTCGCACACGTATCCAATTAAAACAAACAGGCGGCAAGTTGAAAAAACAAAGTGCTAAGGTTATCAAAACATTAGCTAAAAAAAGTGGCCTAAAAAAATAACA
>DXZL01000095.1 GCA_019419725.1 Veillonella sp.
AGCCACGTATCTAAATTATAGCTGTCACGGCCGGATGCAATTTTATGAAAGCCCGGATCAATATAATCCGGGCCCACTTTAAAGGATTGCACCGTACGTCCACCATTTGCATAAGCAGCTAATAAGCCCGCTACGATTGTTGTTTTACCTACACCAGAGTTTGTGCCTGCAATGACAACACGTGGAATCTGTACTGTGTTCATAGATATTACCTCGTAATACGACGTGTTTGTTAACGATCCTTACGTTTTGCAAGGATTGTAGATAAGTAGTTGAGTTTAGTATCTTTTGGCATATTATCTAAACCTACATATACTTGCTCATCAGGCAAACCTACACGGCTAATCATAACCGCATCATCTGCCATGTTGTGTTTAAGCAATGTTTCTTGTACTTCATCAAAGTTTTTATATACTTTCATGATTACCGCATCATCAGCTACAGCCAATACTGCATCGATTTTTTCTTTAGGTGCTGTAGCAGGAACGATAGCTAATACTTCTTCCTTTTCTACGATTGGGTAACCAAGATGAGAACCAATAGCACAGAAAGCAGTAACGCCAGGAATTGTTTCGATTTCATGGCCTGTATTTTCGATCAAGCGATATACATACATGTATGTGCTGTAGAACATAGGATCGCCCAATGTTAAGAATACAACGCTTTTACCTTGATCTAAGTAGGACAAGATAATGCGTTTTGCTTCTTGCCAACCTTCCTCTTGTGTAGCATCATCCAATACCATTGGGAATACTACAGGAACGATTTCTGTATGTTCTTGAATGTATGGAGAAGCAATATTAAGTGCTACAGAACCATCTTTCTTTTCTGTTTTAGGTGTGATGATAATATCTGCTTCACCTACAATACGAGCAGCTTTTACAGTCATTAATTCAGAATCGCCAGGGCCTACGCCAATGCCATATAATTTACCTTTCATGGGGTTCTCCTATTCTTATAGTTACATTCTATTTATAATTACAATATCTTTTATTATAACTAATTTATGCAAGATATACAAAACTACTATTTAATATTTGGAATTGTTGGACGATGTGGACTACGTTTGCCATACAAATCATCAATACAATCTTGCACATGTTGACGGAAGATATCTTGTATTGCTTCATATTCACCAAGTGCGCTATGGATTGGTTTAACTTCATAGCCATAATCGGCAAGTTCATTAATAACGCTATCTTCTTCATCACCAAAGAGATCGTTTTGTGCATGATCTCCAAGAACTAATAATAATGGGTGCACATAAATTGTGTTTGGCCGTTTACCATCGAGCCATTCCCATGGCATAGCTACGTCAGCCACATAAGGAGCATTCTCTAAAACAGCGATACGTACATTTGTAAGGCCATCACGAATTAGTTTAAATTGTAAATTACCATATGAGGAATTACCAGAACCAAGGCCACCATGACCAACTAGTAATAAACCGTCGTCCTTAGAAATGTTAAGAGATTTAATGAATCGTTCAATTAAGATTTGGTAATCATCTGGATGCTCTTCTTGCCCTATGTAATATACGAGTGGTCGACCTACACGCAACACTTCTAGTTGCCCCTCCCCTTCATGAGCAAGGATATTATTTTTCAATTTATCAAACTCTTCACCGCCAGTGAAGTGAAGTGGTTGTACATACACATGTGTATACCCGTCTTGGATAAGTTTTTCTAACGCCCCTTGTTCAGTAGGCACCTCAATACCGCGTTCACGTAAACGTTTAACGATAATACGAGAAGAAAATGCTAATTCCACAGTATAATCTGGATAGGATTTACGGATATGCTCCACAACGGAATCAATATTATGTTCACGAGCACTGTCAACAGTGGACCCAAAAGCAACAACTAAAATAGCTTGTTTCATGGAAGTCTCCTTATCTAATTAATAATGTATCTTAATCATACCATAGACGACACATTAGGGGCATACCATAGGACGTATAAAATGGATATTATAAATATTTTTCATAGTAAAAGTAAAAATCCTCCTCATTGGATTTCCAACAAGGAGGACTTTTACGTATATAAAGGAGTGTGGAGAGATGTATGTCTAATTATGTAAGAGATCAATCTAAGAAATCATACCTTGTGCTTCCATACGAGAGTTTGTCATAACAGGTTTTACAGATTCACGAGGCATGGGACGCTTCCGATCAGACATGCGGATAGCTTGGCCTAAATGTTTCAAGAATAAATCTTGTACATAAGGATTTTCACCAAGACCTTCATTCCAAATATCTACATTGTACCCTTCTTCAGCGAGCAATGCATAAATGGAGTCAGAGCGTTCACCGCCAAGGTAGTCCATTAAATGTGTAGAACCAATAAGAGCTAATGGTACTACTAACAAGTCTTTATGACCCATACGATCTAATAATGTAAGTGCTTGTTTAAACGTAGGGAATCCATTTGTAGTAAATACTACTACATTTGGTGCTGCACCGTACATAGCTTTTAATTGTAATGTACTGAACTCTAATTGATTTTGACCATTTGCCATGAGCACTACAGATTTATTAAGTGCTTTTGTATTAACATGACGCACAATGCTTTCCAATGTTGCTTCATAATCGTCAGCATAGTTTTTTACACCTAATGATGTAAGTAACGGTTTACCAATATTTACTTGATTAAAACCATATTCATTGCTATGTAAAAACTTCAATGCTTGTTTACGCATTTGTTGGTAACACTGATCTGCTACTAATGTTACAGGTTGAATGTATACCTCATCGACACCCAACCGAGCAAAATCCTGCATAGCGTCTATGAAAGAAGAAATCTTTTCATCGTACTTCTCGTTCCACTTCTCTACTAATGCATCAGATAAGAATACACGGCGTACCTCCATATCGCTATACATGGAACGTACTTTTTTCTCTATACTGCCGATGGATTTCTCCACAGCATCTTGATAAATTGATCCAAAGGATGCAATAATTATGCCTTTCATATGTGACCTCCATATCGCT
Source organism: Veillonella sp. (assembly GCA_019419725.1). Lineage (GTDB taxonomy): Bacteria > Bacillota > Negativicutes > Veillonellales > Veillonellaceae > Veillonella. The sequence goes on from DXZL01000095.1 coordinate 2,990, forward strand.
CATACATGATACAATCTTCATAACTGAAAATTGTTATCAACTACTATGTAATAATAGTACAAGATTCACGAATATAAGTCAATGAGAAATAATATCAAAATTTATCTAGATGACAAGAAAATAAAATTACTTATATATTCACATATTCATATCCATATAACCAAAAAGAATATAATTATAAAAGCTAATACTATACTATATTCATCACATTAATTTCTTAAAAACACCTTATTTCTCCTATACTTCTAGGGGTATGGGGTTTATTGACACCCCTATTTTCCTTTGTTACGATTGGCGTGAGGTTATATATATGCAATTAATCTATAGTGGTCTATAAACCTATAACGATTTATATAAAATTATCTATACTACTAAGATCATTGCATAGATTTGTAGTTTAATTATAGATAGGAGTATTAAAATGAAAAAACAATTAGCATTAGCATCCGCTATTTTGGGTCTTGCCGTATCCGTTGGTGCACCGGTTGTATCTCATGCAGCATACCAATTGAATGATGAAGTAAAAGATCCTACTCCAGCATTAAAAGAAGCTGCTGCAATTGGTGTTCGTACACACAATACTGAAGCTTTACAAAACTTGCCAAACAAAGATGCTATCGTTGTTATGAGCTTTGGTACAACTTATAAAGATACTCGTGCGAAAACAATCGATGCAACTGTAGATGCTATTAAAGCAGCTCATCCAAACACAAAAGTAGTTACAGCTTTCACAAGCCATATCATTCGTGATCGTATCCAACAAAAAGAAGGTATTACTTACCCAACTCCTGAAGAAGCTTTGGCTGAACTCAAAAAAGACGGTTACACTCGCGTTGCATTAGCATCCCTTGACGTAATCCCTGGTATGGAATACAACTACGATGCAGCAGTATATAATTTGTACAAAGATAATTTCAAAAAAATGACACTTGGTACATCTCTTATGTACTGGATGGGTCAAGAAAACCAAACTGACCAAGTTATTGAAACATTAAAAGCTGTTCAATCTCAATTCCCTAAATTAGGCAAAGAAGATGCTGTTCTTATCATGGCTCATGGTACTCCAGATCCTGCAAATGCTTACTATTCTGTAATTCAAGACCGTATCCATACTCTTGGTATGAAAAATGTATTTATCTACACAGTAGAAGGTACTCCAAATCTTGAACAAGTTATCCCTCAATTGAAATTACATGGTATTAAACATGTTACATTGATGCCATTCATGATGGTAGCAGGCGACCATGCAAACAACGACATGGCTGGTAAAGAACCAGATTCCCATAAATCCATCCTTGAAAAAGAAGGCTTCAAAGTAGATACTTACCTTCATGGTTTAGGTGAAAACCAAAATATCCGTAACTTATTTGTTGAACGTGCTAACGAATCTTGGGACGCTTTACAAAAATAATCAATCTACAATTTAACTAGTATCGTTATATAACGTACATAGGAGTACATCATGAAAAAATTACTACTCTGTAGTCTAGCTTTGGTCATGGTTGTACTAGCAATAGCTGGGTGTGGTAAATCCACATCCAGCTCTTCTGCTACTACGAAGGAACTTACCTTTAATGGTGAAACCTACACTGTACCAAAGGATCCGCAACGCATCGCTGTTCTTTCAAACTCTGTATTGTCCATGCTATACGCAGTGGATGGCAAAGCTATCTCCCGTGCTAGCACAACAGATAAATTAGCTCCAGATTTAGAAGCATTACCTGCATTAGGTCAAACGGCTAATATCAACATGGAACAATTATTAGGATTGAAACCGGATTTGGTATTGGGTTTGGAAAATCAACATAAAAAATATGAATCCCAATTACAATCTAACAATATTCCAGCAGTGCTTTTTAATTACGATGGCATCAAGGATAATGTACCAATGCTAACATTCCTTGGAGAGTTAACCAACCATCAAGATAAGGCTAAATCCGTTATTGCAACCTATGAAAGCAACATTCAAAAGGTAAAAGATGCTATTAAAAACCAACAACCTGCACGTGTTGCCGTGTTACGTGCCACAGGAAAGGGTGTAACTGCTGAAACTGATGAAGCAGTTACTGCATCCATGGTAAAAGAGCTAGGCATGACAAACGTTGTTGCATCCCACTTAGAAGGCACAACTAAGGATAAAACTGTCCCTTACTCTCTTGAAACATTGACTGCAGATAACCCTGATATTATCTTCGTTGTTACAATGGGTAAAGAAGAAGAAATTACAAAGGCCATGAAGAAAGCTATGACAGATAATCCTGCATGGGCTAATTTAAAAGCTGTACAAAATAACCGCGTAATATATTTACCATCTAAACTATTCCTATTAAACCCAGGTCTACAAACACCAGAAGCTATGGCACGTTTAGTTAAAGAAGCCTATGGTATTAATGTTACATTCTAACATATTGCATCATGCGAAAGAGGGCATCCCCCAAATAGGGAATGCCCTCTTTTTTATTAATATCAAGCTACTCAACTAATCCTTTTACGCGCACATATCTTTTATTATCAAATGTATCAAGTTGTACATCTACAGAGAAAACATCTCTAAACAACTCATCCGATATTATTTTATTTGTTTCTCCTGACGTTACTAAATACCCTTCTTTTATAACAGCCATATGATGTGAATATTGAACCGCCTGTGTTAGTTCGTGAAGTACCATGAGAACGGTTAAAT
>DXZL01000096.1 GCA_019419725.1 Veillonella sp.
TTTCACCTAAATCCCAATGAGCTTGTACATCAAAGTCAAATTGACGTGGTTCGCCCCATTTACGTTGTTCCACATTTTCATCTTCATCAGCACCAATAGGAACAGATGCATCACACATATTTGGCAACATCAAAGCCGCATCACGTAATTTAGCTTCTACATCGCGAATACGATTATCAAGCTCTGCAATATCATCGCCTACTTTTTTCATTTCTGCGATTTTATCATCCGCATTTTCTTTATTGCGTTTTAATTGGCTAATTTCTTCAGTTACAGAATTACGAAGAGCTTTTAACTCCTCTACTTTACCAATCAACTGACGACGTTCATCATAAGCGGATACAAAGGTTTCTAAATCGCCTTTCGTGTGACGATTATCTAAGTTTTGTTGCACTAAATCAATATTTTCACGGACAAATTTCAAGTCTAACATACTATAAACCTCATCTTCCAACTATGCTACGAACAATATATTCAATACGTTTAAGTATACCATATATTGGTGTATTTATCATTAAATTATAAGCTATCTACTAGATTTCTAATTAATTTTTATACTATTCATCATCATCTTCTTCTAGTAAATAATCTTTAGCCATCCATTTTCGGGTACCTGTGAAAGAAATGGTTACCCATTTTTCCGTTGGGTTCCCTCCGATTTCTTGGTCAATTTCATTGCGAATTGCATCGATTTCAGCAATTGTTTGATATGGGAAGTTCTTGCGAACTAAAATATCAATTTCAATAATTCGAGTATTCCCATATACTTGTACACTAGAAACGTAATCTTTGAAATTGTACTTTTCCATAAATCGATCCATAATTTCTTGCACTTCATTATGTAATGAAGTTGGTGCCCATCCCAATACTTGTTTTACGGATGGGATAATAATGCGGAATGCGGATGGTATCATCTGTACGGCTAATACAATGAGAACAATTGGGTCAATATAAGCAGCCCAATCAGCGTATGCAGTTCCCTCTAACATAATAGCCACTACAAAGCTGATCAAGATAGCTGCTTCAAGTAAGGCGTCAACATACCAACTCACATTATCAAATTTAATTAAGTTGGACTGTAAGCTCTTATTAATCCGTCGTACATACAAGTAATAGATTGTATCAGCTACGGTAAAGAAGATGGCATAATAAATGGCTGGTCCAAAATCTACATGACGGCCGCCCGATATAAGATCTGTAATGCCACTAGATAGAGCGTAAATTACAATTAGTAATATAAAGAAGCCTTCTACGGCGAGTACCAAAGGTTCAAACTGCCAATAGCCAAATTGAAAGCGCTTACTCGTTTCACGGGCTATTAACTTGGCTGTCATGAGCATCATGATCTTAATTACAACATCGACAAAAGAAAATACACCATCTAATAAGACCGCGCTAGATCCTGTAACAATCCCCATTATAGTGCCACTTACTGCTACAAGGGCCATTAGCCCTACGGATTGCATAAGTAACTTCTGTTCTATAGAGCGCCTTGCCCCTAATATATCCATCAAGTACCCCACTTTCTTAATTTATATATCTTTTTATTATACACCACGGGCATTGAAGCGCAACACGAGGTCAAAATAAAACAGGTAGCTTGCATGATATACAAACTACCTGCTATGGATACTATGTAAATTCTTTTTTTCCAACTTTAATACAGGTTAACTATTAATCTTGAAAACCTTGCGGATTAGGTAATACGTGGCCCGCTACATAGCGCTCAACGATATGTCGATCATCACCAACATATAACCAACGCTCTAATCTCTCCTCTAAGGTGCGCTCATTTGGGTCAAAGAGTGATGTATCATCAATGATAAGGGCATCTAGGTCACAACCTTTTTCAAAGCTACCAACCTTACCAAAGAACTTGCCTCCACCCTTCGTAGCCATGTAGAAAGCTTCACTTAATGTGAGAGGCGCATAATTTGAATCTACTTCCACCCATTTCATTTTAGATAATCCAATGGCTTCTGTAAGAACCTTTGCCATTGATACAATATGACCACCAGATATATCAGAGCCTAAACCAATTGGTATATTCCGTTTCATTAGCTTGCGAATTGGTGCAATGCCACTTGATAGGTTTACATTTGAAAATGGACAATGAGATACCATAGTTTGTGTTTCTGCCATACGATCCATTTCTACGTCACTTAAATGAATGCAATGAGCCATTACCGTTGGCGTCCGCCCCATCAATTTATGTTCATAATACACATCTGTATAATTTGGTGACTCAGGATGTAATGCTGCTACCCAATCAATTTCACCGTGATTTTCAGATAAATGGGATTGAACTGGGACCTTGTACTCTTCTGATAATGTACCAAGGCCATCCATTAACTCACTCGTGCAAGATGGTACAAAACGAGGGGTAATAATAGGTTTTACCAATGGACCAAATTGAGCCGATGCCTCTAACCAGTCTTTCGTATCCGCTAAAGATTGACTTGTTTCTTCAATCAAGAAATTTGGGCTATTGCGGTCCATATTGACCTTGCCTACATAGGCAGATAATCCAGCTTTTTGTAAAAGTTCCATCAACACTAATGTGCTCTCTTTATGGATAGTGCCAAACAGTATACTTCTAGTAGTCCCATTGCGCCATAAGTCTTGGACAAAGGCGCCATATACTAGCCGTGCATAATCTAGATCACTAAACTTTGCCTCTTCAGGAAATGTATAGGTTTCTAACCAAGGTAAGAGTTCTTTATCCATCCCAAGGCCACGATTACAATACTGTGGAGCATGTGCATGTGTATCTACAAATCCTGGAATAATGAGATTATCACCATAATCAGTAACCTCACAATCTGCATAGGCTGGTGGAATACTTTCACCACAATATACAACTACACCATCTACGGCAATAATATAGCCATGTTGAATGGATATAAATTCTGAAGGACGCGGTGTATATAAGATATTCCCTTTTAAAATAACTGTCGAATTCATATAACCTCCTCGCGTAATTAGAGCCCTAAAATGCTAAGCTCATATAACACGCTAGTTTTTTCTTTAATAGACTATGCTATATGATTCATAGTATATGCTATTTAAATAGCAAAGTGAATGATGAACGCCACAGTCATGATGTACATAATAGGATGAATTTCACGACGACGGCCAGTTGTCAGTTTAATCAATGTATAAGAAATTTTAGTAAATTCCTACAGTCCTTGTATAAAATCGTATAAATTTACATTTCATATTCTTTTTTCAATACATAACCATACGCTTGTTTATAGCCATTCGATTGTTCAGTAATGTATACACCTTGTATTTCTGGAGCAAAGCCAGGCAGTTGATTAATGCCTTCCTCTAAAGCCAAGAAATAGTCACACGCAGTCTTAGACCAACGTTCTCCAGGTTGCACGCACAATACACCAGGTGGGTACGGTAGAGCGCCCTCAAGAGCAATACGACCTTCTGCTTCGCGTAGCGGCACTAATTCTCCCTTGTTACGTTGAAACTCAAAGTTTGCCTCTTGTGGATTCATGACATAGTCTGGGAAGTATTCACGAGAAAATAGCCGTTGTTGTAAGAGGCTTACATTTTTAGACTTATAAAAATCATGCATTTCTTGACATAGCTGACGAATACTATAGCCTTTGTATGTATCTATATGACTATAGTAAATAGACGGCAACACTTCTTCCATCGATGCATCTCGGTCTATGAGGTCTTCAAAGCGAACGAGTTCCTCCACGAGCTCATCCATCTTATGCTTAGATTCTGCAGGTGTCATAAGGAATAAGATCGTATTTAAATCACATTTTTCAGGAATGATTCGATTTTCCCGTAAATAATTAGCCAGAATATTAGCAGGAATACCAAACGCTTCATATTCTCCGGTCTCTACATTAATTCCTGGTGTAATCAATTGGAACTTACAAGGATCGATAAAATACTGCCCCTTACCATAGCCCTTAAATGAATGCCATTTCGCTTCTGGTTCAAAGGCAAAATAATTTACATCTCCCGCCATGACCTGTGTATTTCCGTCTTCCCATTTTTTGCCATGCACTATCGGTGGCACTAACGGGCGAAGATATTTGCATTGCTTCAATACAGCTTTACGAGCATCAATAGCAACTTCAACACAGTCACGCCACAGTTTTTGTCCCAACTCACCTTCATGGATTTTAGCATTTACATCGAGAGAGGCAAATAAGGGGTAAAATGGCGATGTAGACGCGTGCATCATAAAGGAGTTGTTAAAACGTTTATGATCTACATAACGGTCTTGCCCCTTTATATGACTATCCTTCTTATGAATTTGAGAGGTTTGAGAAAAACCAGCTTGTTGCTTATGTACTGACTGGGTTACTAAAATCCCAGGATCATTGGGCCCTAACTCTAATAATAGGGGACTACAATCTTTCATCATAGGAATAAACTGTTCATATCCAACCCATGCAGAGTCAAAGAAAATATAGTCACAAAGATGTCCTATTTTATCTACTACTTGACGAGCATTATAAATCGTACCATCATAGGTGCCTAATTGAATGACTGCTAGCCGAATAGGACGTTTAGCTCGAGCCTTTTCAGGGAATTTTTCTGCAATCAAAGATCGAATATAACTTTCATCAAAACAATGATCTAAAATACCGCCAATGGAGCCAAATGGATTGCGCGCTGTCTCAAGATATATAGGCGTAGCGCCAGACATAACAAGACCACCATGGCAGATGGATTTATGGTTATTCCGATCATATAAAATAATGTCCCCTGGTGTTAAAAGGGCATTAAGAACTACCTTATTCGCTGAAGATGTACCATTTAACACAAAATAGGTCTTATCAGCATTATAGACTTTAGCTGCATGCGCTTGCGCATCATAAGCATAGCCTTCGTGAATTAAAAGATCCCCTAATTTTACATCTGCATTACAAAGGTCTGCTCTAAATATATTCTCCCCAAAAAAATTGTAGAAGGCGCGACCTGTAGGATGTTTATAGAAGAACTGACCACCTTGATGGCCTGGACAATCGAACTGTGAATTTCGTTCTCCCACATAATCGGATAAAGCACTGAAAAATGGTGGTAAAATAGAGGATTCATAATTTACAACTAATTTTTCAATCTCTAATTTGCAGTCGTCCAAACTTGTAGATGAAAACTCTATAATGGATGCTATGCGCTCCTTATATAAAGATAAATCGCTAGTTTCATCAAATCTTAGGACAATAACAGGTATACCAAAGGTATGAATTTGATTATTATTGATAAGCTCTAAATCACAATCACCGATGACAACGGCACCTACATCTATAAAATCCGTATTACAAACAGGAACACATATACGGCCCTCTATAGAACTAATTTTGGATTGTACGGAATCAGATAAGGCAACCTTTAAATGTTTCACAGCCGCCTCCTTTCGTAACTATGTATCACACTCGATATATAATCAACACATATGAAATAAAACATAGTATAAAAACATATAACGAATAAAAAGACTCCCTACTCAAAGAATAGGGAGCCTTTTAGTTTTAGATTATTCAGCTGCTTCTTCTTCAGCTTCAATATGCTTAGGAGCTTCTGGTTTCATCAATGGGAACAATAATACATCGCGGATGGATGCAGAGTCTGTTAAGAACATAACAAGACGGTCAATACCAACACCTAAAC
>DXZL01000097.1 GCA_019419725.1 Veillonella sp.
AATACATCGCTACCGTCTTCACGTTCAATAAAACCATAACCTTTTTCTGCGCTAAACCATTTTACTTTACCTAACATGGTAACATCCTCCTAAAAATATATATATTGTCTTACTGTCTTGCACTACACTTGTATCATAACACAGCATGTATAAAATATCAAACAATAATATTAACGCTTTTAATGAATATACAAATATATCTTATTGATAATTCATCCCCTAAAAACTACTTTAAAACCTTTATTTATCTATATTATAAATATTTCCGAACAGCACATTAAATTATTACATAATTTTATAATCATAAAATTATATGAATTAAAAATTATTACTCCAAAATATATATGTATAAAATATTTATATATCACAAATATTTATGGCGATAATCGTATTTTATAGATTAAGAAAAGCCTAAAAGCGCTTATTTACAAGGGTTGAACAGATACGGATAAAATAAGTCATCAAATATATTAATAGATATAAATCGATTCATATATTAAGAAATTTAATATCTACAAATTTGGTTATCTTTAAAAATACAAAAAAAAGGAAGCAAACTCTGAATTTCAGAACTTACTTCCTTTTATGTTAGAAAATATTATTATAAAATTTTCGACAAGAACAATTTTGTTCGCTCATTTGTTGGAGCATCAAATACCTTTTCAGGAGTATCATCTTCTAAGATTAATCCACCATCAACGAATAATACGCGGTCAGCTACTTCTTTAGCAAAGCCCATTTCATGAGTAACAATAACCATCGTCATCCCTTCTTCTGCGAGAGACTTCATTACATCTAGAACCTCACGAACCATTTCTGGATCGAGTGCAGATGTAGGTTCATCAAATAGCATAACTTTTGGTTTCATCGCTAGGGCACGGGCAATAGCAACACGTTGCTTTTGACCACCAGATAAGGAATCAGGATATGCATTAGCTTTATCTCCTAACCCAACGCGATCAAGTAAAGCTTGTCCGATTTTCTTAGCTTCATCACTAGAAGTTTTACGAACCTTAGTTTGAGCTAATGTTAAATTTTCCATTACAGTCATATGTGGGAAAAGATTAAAGTTTTGGAATACCATCCCTACTTCAGCACGAACTTCATTGAGTTTAGACTTATCAGAAAGATCCATACCATCTACAATTACCTTACCAGATGTAGGCTCTTCTAAGTAGTTCATAGTACGCAATACTGTACTTTTACCAGAACCAGATGGACCAATTATAACGACAACTTGACCTTTTTCTATATGTAAATCAATGCCCTTTAATACTTCATTTTTACCAAAGGATTTATGTACATTTTCTAATTTAATCATTTAATGCTATATTTCCTTTCAAGGTAACCAACTAATTGTGAAATTGTTACTGTCATAATAAGGTAAATAACAGCAACTGTACCCCAGATTTCAAAGGATGCATACGTTTTAGCAATGATTAATTGACCACGACGTGTCAATTCTTCGAAACCAATTACAGAAACCAATGAGGAGTCTTTCAACATAGCAATAAATTCATTACCCAATGGTGGGATAATTGCTTTGAAAGCTTGAGGCATGATGATATAACGCATAGTTTGACCCCAAGTTAAACCAAGAGATCGACCTGCTTCCATTTGACCTTTATCGATAGACTGGATACCAGCACGGAAGATCTCAGACACATATGCACCAGAGTTAATACTACATGCGGTAACAGCTGCAATAAATGGATCAATACGTTGTCCTGTAATCATTGGCAAAGCAAAATAAATCAAGAAGATTTGTACCAATAACGGTGTACCACGAATGATATCTACATAACATTTTGCTAATAATCTAACTACAGTAAATTTAGATAAATTTGCTAAGGCTACTAATAAACCGATAAAGAAACCACAGCCAACAGACATAGCTGTAATTTCTACGGTTACAAGTGCACCTTGTAATAAGAGCGGTAAATTATCCGCAATTAACCCCCAATTAAAACTCATGATCTCTCCTATTATTTAAATTCTACCACTACTGGCATATCAGCAGGTGCATCTACATTAAACCATTTTTTATATAATGTATTAAATTCACCATCAGCCTTCATATCTGCAATTGCTTTATTGATTTGTTCTTGTAAATCTTTATTATCTTTATTAATTGCTAAGCCCAAATATTCTTTTGTATTTGGATATGCCATAAATTTAATATGTTGATCTGGATGTTTAGTACTGTAATATTGAGCCACTGGCAAATCAATAACAGTTGCATCAGCACCACCATTTTGTAATTCTAACAAAGCTTCATTACTATGGTCAAACTCTTTTACAGTAGTACCTTCGATTTTATGGGCTAAATCTGCACCAGTAGTACCTAGTTGAGCAGCAATTTTCTTGCCTTTAAGATCGTCAAGAGATGTGATATTTGCGCCATCTTTATATACTACAGCAAGGGCATTTTCATAATATGGAGAAGAGAATAATACCTTTTCACTTCTAGCTTTGGTAATCGTCATACCAGATGCAGCTACATCAATATCATGTGTATTTAAAGCTGGAATCAAAGCATCAAAAGCAACATTCTTAAGCTCTACATCTTTATTGATACGTTTACCAATGGCACGAATTAAATCAATATCAAAGCCTGTGTAGTCTTGAGTTTTTTCATCTTTAAATTCAAATGGTACAAATGTGGCATTAGTACCAACAATGAGTTTATTAGAAGTTGTTTGTGTAGAAGATCCACAACCGCCAATTACAGTACCGGCCATTACTAACATACAACCACCAATGATTAATTTTTTTAACTTGCTATTTAACATCGAATCATCCTCATTTACTAAACTAACTATTTTTATTCCACTAGTATACCACTTAGTATAATTATGTCAATAATTTTGTATAGAATCATCCTAAATATCAATTAATCACTATATTTATATTTTATTTTTATACACTGATTGTATATTTATAACAATAATGTATAAAAACTTTCCCATAAGAATCGGTATTTTCACCATTTTTAAATATACAGATGTATAAAAAGAAAAAAGCACATGAGAAAAGCCTCATGTGCCCGCATACGGCTGACCTGGTCTTTGCCCCCACACTCGCCTGCTGGAGGGTTCGCTCATAAGTCCGAGACTCCCCACTACTACCCCTCTCGGTTTTACCGGCAGGACTTACACCTAAGCCGCACCATGCTCACAACCCCTTGGGTTGCTTATGTGGATCGTTTCGCCTGCGACTGGCATCGACTTTCAACCACAGACCCGTATAGACGTATTATAAAGAATAACACTATACATGTCTAGATTTATAATTATATATACATTCTTAAAATAAATAAGGCCTAACGATTAAATTATATTTCCGAACATAGCATCGTTCAGTTCTCATTGAAATGAGAATAAATTTTGCAACCCCTTTTTTGGTATGTATAGAAAATTGTCATAGAAAACCTAAAATATTCTTCATATTATTTTAATATTTATAAAATTAGTTTTTCTAGGTACTATATTTAGTACATTCTTAAAATGTCAATTATTTTTAGTATGCCAAATATGAATACAACATGTATAATAGAACATACGTATCATACACAAAATATTATTTATGGTGTATAATTTGTATACTATTAAATAAGAACGGCCTAAAGTTGTACGATATGAACATAAGTACGAGGGGTTGTACCATATGTTCTACATGTTAGTTAAAGGGGTTTATTATGTTTATGTTATCATTAATGCAACCATCTGGGTTGTACGAACTGGAGAAGGACAGTTTAGAAGCCATTAGCGCTCAGCTTTTGCAGATGATACAAATGAAAAGCTATCATCTGTACACTCATTCTATCCAAGTTTCAAACTATGCAGTTAGTATTGCTGCTAAAATGGGTTTACCATTAAATGAAATTGAACAAATTCGCCATGCAGCATTACTTCATGACGTAGGATTATTAATGGTACCTAATGCATTAATCCAAAAATCTCCATATCTTAATAAACAAGAAATGTCCAAGTATAAGCAACATGCTGCAAGTGGTGCGAATATGATCGAAAACTACCCTTGCTGCCAACAAATCTTGCCTTATATTCGTTACCACCATGAAAAATGGGATGGCTCTGGTTACCCTAAACATTTGCGTGGTGCTAACATCCCATTAGGAGCTAGAATCATTGCTGTTGCAGATTATTATGATACAACAGTTAATCCTTCTACAGAATTTTGGGCAAAAACAAAAGCTAAAGCAAAAGAAGAACTCTTTAGTGCATCCGGCTCTCTCTTTGATCCAGATGTAGTAAAAGCATTTATCGATGTTCTAGGCTAATATAATGATTAAGCGTTCACCATTCGGTGAACGCTTTTTTTGTAAATATTTAAAAACTTCCGCTGGCTAGTGTTAAAGCATCGAGTCTACTAGGATTATATGACCTAAGAACCTTTGCTACGGCTTCGATTGTTGCTCCTGTAGTATAAATGTCATCTACAATTAAAATACGCTTTGTGGAAAAATCAGTGTCTTTATACTCTGCGTTGATTACAAAAGCATTATCTATATTTTGATGTCGTTCTTTATGTGTTAAGGACCACATATCACTAGAAGTTTCAAACTTATATATACAATCTAGCCATACAAAATATCGTTTATCTATGTTCTCTAACGAGTATGCCCAATTCTTAAAAAATAAATCAACCTGATTATAGCCTCTCTTTTTCTTCTTAGTCTCACTTGAAGGTACGGGAACTATATAATCATATACAGTTTTACAATTGCCATTTAGAATATTAAACTCATCATATTTCATGTAAAAGTTGTACGATGCTAAAAAAGGAGCAGCCCCCTTGGACTGCTCCTTTTTTTCATTAAATTTTACATCGTAAATCATAGACTTTAGACCACCACAATAGTCTGCTAGCACACATACATCATCTACATAATGTAAAAATTTATGTGGTACATGACGAATATGTAATAGATCATTAAAACAAGTTTCACACCAATCCCCTTGTGTTGCTACAGAGGCACCACAATGAGGACATACAGGTGGAAATAGGAAATCCCAAAGACTCATTACGAATCACATCTCCCTTGTAGTCTTTCTTTAAACAATGTATATCGTTCATCTGCATTTACAGTACGTACAGCACGTTCTATAGCGCTTGTAGTACCCACAATGATAACCTTCCGTTTTGCTCTTGTAACAGCTGTATACAACAAATTACGCTGCAACATACCACCATAACGTGGTACAAATGGAATGATAACTACACCATACTCGCTACCTTGACTCTTATGAACTGTAATCGCATAAGCAGGCATAATCATATGAGCTTCATCAATAGGTAGACGAACATCTTTATGGATAAATCGGATACAAATATCGCTTCGTGTAATGGCGTAAATGACACCAATTTCACCATTAAAGACCTCTAACTCATAGTCGTTAAGAATTTGAATAACCTTATCGCCAACACGGTAGGTAATACCATTTACACGAGCTTCCCCTTTTAAGCTATCCGGTGGATTAACAGCTTGCTGTACATATTGAGAAATTAATGTACTACCTGCTTCACCACGGCGCATAGGAGAAATAATTTGAATATCTAATTCATC
>DXZL01000098.1 GCA_019419725.1 Veillonella sp.
CCGTTTACATTCCAAGAAATTAATTTCAATGCTTACTCCTTATTCTAATAGTTCTTTTACATACCAATATAGTTTGTGAAAGCCTCTATTTCAACATTTTCCTTATATTTCAACATTTTCCTTATATTTCAAAAATATTCTTATTTATACTAGCAATTATAGTATGTTATACAGTTTAGCCAGAAAATTGTACATTACTATTGTTTGTGTTTCTTTGCATGTCTTGCTTCCGCACGAGCTTTTCGAGCGTTTTCGTTTGCTTTAAGATCACTTTCACGTTTTTCACGGAAATAATTAGCTATGGAAGATAAAACAAGAATTACCAACACCGTAACATTAAACATGCCGGGCCCGAAGGTATAGATGTGATAACACAAATAACCAAACGCAACAAGGGTTAGTAGATGTTTTAAAATTTTCATTTGCCCTCCTGTATTATCGTAATGTTTCTACACCAGTCTTAAGTGGGAAACCGTCATAGGTTACCCAATCACTAGAGCTACCAACATATAAAGCCGATTCAAGCCCTACTTCGCTCATAGTTAACATCGCATTACAAGCGGTTACCCCTGAGCCACAGTAAGTCACAACAGGTCTATTTTGGTAGATTTCATTATAGTACTCGGCTTCTAAATCTTTTACAGACTTAGGGCCATCTACGGTATAACCACTTTCATAAAAATGATTAACAGCACCAGGAATGTGACCAGTCATGCCATCCATCGTATCTACTTGAGACCCATCGTAACGGAAAGGCGCACGAGCATCGATGATAACATGGTCACCCGTTTCACTAGCCTTGAGAACCTCATCACGACTCATAACCATATGCGTTTGTAATTCATAGTTGAAAACAGACGGTTCTGCAGGTAATGGAGTTGGTTCTTTAGTTAGAACATGACCTTCCTTAATCCAGCGTTCAACACCGCCCGACAATACGCGTACATCCGTTAAACCCATGTAGCGCAACGTCCACCATAAACGTCCCGCCAAGAAAAGCCAAGAGTCATATACAACAACCTTGGAATCACGAGTGATCCCGTAAGACTCAAAAGTATGAGCCAACCGCTCCATATCCGGCAATGGATGACGACCGCCATGCTCGCCCAAAGGACCTGTTAAATCCTTATTTAAATCCACCGCATAAGAGCCTTTAATATGACCTTTTTGATAATCTTGATAACCTCGAGCATCTAAAATAATGACCTCATCGAGACAAGCTAATAATTCTTTAGGAGTGATGAAATTTGACATAGGTACTCCTTTCTTTTTATTATATCGAAAAATACAAATTTGATAATATTATTATATAACGATATGAAAGTATGGACAATGAATATGAAAATATAATTTAAACAATACGCCAATATGTTCTAATAGTTCTTTCACATTACAAATATCCTATCCATACAAATAAAAGGTACACCTATGTAGTATTATAGGCGTACCTTTATATTGTATGCTAATGTATTTCAATTATAAAAGAAAAGAATTCCCACAACGTAAACATACATATGTATGCTCCCAGTCACGACGTAATCCTGGATATGTGTCTCTATTCCATACATAACGTTGATATGTTTTGTAGATTAATAACGCATATGCACCAAAATAAATAATTAGTGAAGACTCATGTTTACTTAGACCTGAAATCCAAAGCAATAATACGAGACCAAATTGAATCGCAATCCACCACTTTAAAATAAATGTAGCAATTGATTTTTTCATCGGAGGTTTTGCCATCATAGAAAGTGCTGTTTGTTGAGTACCTACAGTATTGCCAATACCAACACCTACTCGACCACCAGCACCAATACCTACACCTGTAGTTACACCATTTACATTAGAAAAGCCACCAGCATAAGCAATATTATAACTTTGAATATTTTCCGACTGACAATATGGACACACGTATGCATTCTCGCTCATAATTCTCTCTCCTATTGTATCTCAAATTATTATAATCGTTTATATCCTACTTACTGTTAATGAGAAAGTAATGAGAGTCACATTATTTTTAATGCTAAAAAAGCCTCTATCGTAGATAGAGACTTTCACAATTAAAATTTCACATTATAATATTTTTTAAATGCTTTTACTGAAATAACATATCCACTTGAAGTTGCATCAACTTTTTCTTTTTTTAATGCCTCAATTGAATTTCCAGAATATATTACATTTCCATTAAAGTCATAAATAGCACTAAATTTGAGGCTATTTACAATTCCTGAGTCTTTTAACTTTGCTTTTTTTACGGTAGACTTAACCTTTTCTGAAGTATACGGCACTTTTGATAAATTATTCCTTTTTATTATACCTTCTATGGACTTATTATAATCGTAATCAGCTATAGCCTCGCCTTCAGCGATAAAGTTTTCTTTTTTATCAACTGTATACACCTTAAATTTTAAGGTATATTTTGGCGGTTCATAAAGAACATTCTGTACAGAATTCAAATCTAAATAAATATCACTGCTACTATCATGACGTTCACGCCAAAACTGTGGTGAATTCTGTAATTCGCCTAAAGAAATAGCAAAGCTTGCACTAGAAATACATACAAAAGCAAAAATCAAAGGAAACAATCTAGTTAGACGTAAAAACATAAATTATCCTCTCTACACTAAAGAAAAGAGCTCTAAACTAGAGCTCCTGTATTAGATAGCATCAATTTTCTGAAGCTCATCACCTATACGTTTTACAATACCAGTCACTAGTGCATTTCCCATAAAGAACATACGCATACGATCAGAGACTTCTACGACTTCACCTTTCGCATTGCGTTTATAGCGTGTCCAATCATCAGGGAAGTCTTGTAAACGCTCAGCTTCAATGGGAGTAATGAGACGATATTTACCATTAATTTTCAAAAGATGTGTAGATCGATTTACACTACCTTCAGATGTAAGCATTGTACGACCTGGTAGTTCAAGAGAGTCATATTCACTCATACCACCTTCAGAGAAAGTATAAGTATGTCCATTAGCTGCAGTCCGTGTAATTTTCTTAGGTCCACGAAGATATTTAAACTTTTCTAATTTTTCACCATCAATATAATAAGCTTCCGGCACTTGATCAGGTGAAACCACAATCTCTTTCATTGGTATTGGTTCTTCATCACCTTTAGGTTCAGTTTCAATCGTATAATAGTACCCGTTTGTCATGAGGCCAGAGTTCCACATTTTACCATCTGAGAAGTTTGCAGAAACTTCAGCAATATCCTCATCAAGCTTATTTGCATTAAAACGTTTCTTAACTGCTTCACCTTTAACAGGGAATTGACGAGCAAAAAGCCCATCTTTAAAGATATAAGATGTGTAACAAGCTAAACGAGTATCTAAATCGGCATCAGTAGGCAATGTGGCTTCATATTTAGTATGTAATCGTTCTCCCCACTTTGTATCATTTCTAAATACAAAGAAGAACACACGACGTCTCCGTTGTGCACGACCATAATCAGCAGCATTGATAACACGCCACTCCACAGAATAACCTAACTGATTAAACGCAGCCAACATAATTGCAAAATCACGCCCACGTTGGTTAGATGGAGCTTTCAACAAGCGGTCAACATTTTCTAACACTAAATACTTAGGTTTAATGACCTCTGTAGCACGGATAATTTCCCAGAATAGAACCCCTTTTTTCCCTTCGATACCAAGTTCATTCTTCTTACTACGTGCAACCGAATAATCTTGGCAAGGAAAGCCCCCAACAATCATATCTACGCCATTAGCTTTCATTTCCGCAAACTTTTCATTAGGAATTAAAGCTACATCGGTTGGGATATGTTCTATATCAGGAAATCTATATAAACCTACTTCATAGGCATCTTGAGTCTTACGAGATGGCTCATATTGGTTTGAATATAGCGTTTGAAAAACCTCTTTAGAGGAATTTTCTAAACCTACTATAAAACCTCCAACACCATCAAACATGGAGAATATTTTCATTACTTTACCCCTTAATCAATCACCTTCATAGATCACTATTATAGCAGAATTTCCATAAAAGATCAAGATCAAATTGATTTTCTACTATATATCTTTCACAATCTCTGCTATGTATTCTCTATTTAACCAATAGCATTGCTTTGTTATATGTTGTCCATCGGGTAGCTCTACTTGATCTTTGGCATCTCTAGCCTTAGGACGAATATGACAAACACCATTAAAGCTAGCACCTGGTAAATTATTTGATACACCATTACGTACAGGAGTAAGTTGAACCCCTTCTTCCAAAATAGCTTTTGTTGTTTTCCAAAGATCTTTGAGCTCATGCTCAATTACAACCTCTGGCATATTCCACAGCATAATTCCTTTTAAATAAGGTTCTCTATTTTTATTTTCCTTCTCAGTCTCATCATATTGAAATACTACAAATAGATATTTTGTATACTCAAATTTTTCATAAAGCTGAGAGTCTTCCCATGCATCGTTAACCCAACGATGAAAGTCTATTTGTTCAAAGGACATGTGTTCCTTTGGGATTCCAGTAGGCTCAAGCCGTATGGTTTTAAACTTAATATTTGCTTTACTAAACTCTCTAAGTGATTCTAACTTAGTCCCTTTTACACCCAAAACCGTACTAATAAGATTGGCATTAAAAGCCTTATTTTTAGTTACTGGAATATCTACGAGTTTTGCAATTTCAGATACTCGTTTACCAATATATGGAGCGAATCGTTCTCGTAATAGCTGTAATGTAGTCTTACTCTTAAGTTCATCAACATTAAATAGTGATGGTATTAATTGTCTATCAATAACACGGCGAGCAAAGGCAGACATGTAAGAACTTTTAAGAGAAAATGCACGTTGTTTAGCTGGTATATTAGAAAATGGTTGTTTTCTTATGGACTTAGCATTAGCCCCTTTAGTACACGCAGCCAAATACATCGTATCACCTTCCGAAATATTATGGGCCTCACCAGCTTTAATCTTATCCATAATAGTCTGCCAATCTTGCTTTATAATTTCTAAATCCACAGGATCAAAATTATGTAAAACAGACTTTATGATAGGAAAGTCCTTTTTATCTAATTCGTCTTTATATAAGTAAAATATAACCAATAAATTCTTATTTTTTTGCCAAAATGATGATTCTTCAAAAGAGTCTTTATAATCCTCTTCATAGTTAATAATATTTAAAACTAACCGTTCTTTTGCAGAGAAGTCATTCTTTTTATTTTCTTTTATAGCAGTAACTTTTAGCTCTAAACCTAAATCAACAAAATCTGCTTCTGCTCTGCTATTAACGGCCATTTTAAATAAGCCTTCTTCTAAAACCTGACCTATACCGCCCTTGTTTCCCCTACTATCCAGGCGATTATTTATATCAAACTCACCAACCGTTTTACCCTCTGCAGATTCAGCTATATCTAATACTTCTTCAATAGAGTTATAAACCTTATCAGTGCCCATTAGAATCTCCTCCCGTCATATATACATAAATTATATCAAAGGTATTAAGAAATATACTAATTTAACTTCACAGAGTATATTCATCTATAAATAGCGAATTACAAATATTAATACATGTTCACATAACATAATTTCATCTATTCCTTATGAT
>DXZL01000099.1 GCA_019419725.1 Veillonella sp.
AGTAAGTTTATACTATAACTATATTACAAATGCAACTGAGTCGCAACTGCAACTAAAGAATGGTTACTATTCTATGAAAGCATAGCGATCAGGATTTCACAAAGGAGGACTACGATGGTCAAGAAGCTGGTTTTGTTAATGATAGGCATTATGATGGCTGCTTTATTTGCAGGCTGTGGTAATGATGCACCGAAGGAACAAGCAGGTAAGAAGATCCAAGTGGTAACAAGTTTTAATGCCATGGCTGAATTTGCAAAAGCTATTGGTGGTGACAAGGTAGAGGTATCTACTATTATTCCAGATGGCGTAGAGCCACATGATTTCGAGTTGAAACCTGAAAATATGAAACAATTGGCAACAGCTCAAGTATTCGTGTACAACGGTTTTGGTATGGAACCTTGGGCACAACAAGCGATTGATGCGGCTAAAAATAGCAAACTCATCACTGTTGTTGCTACAGATGGCGTAGAAGCTATCAAAAATACTGATCCTGAAGAAATTAAAGAACATGGTGCAGAAGATCCTCACGCATGGTTATCTTTGAAAAATGCAAAAATCGAAGTAAAAAATATTAAAGACGCTTTCGTAAAAGCTGACCCAGCAAACAAAGATTACTATGAAAAGAATTATAATGAATATGTTGCTAAATTAGATGCAATGATCAAAAAATATGAAGATCAATTCGCTAAAGCTCCTCATAAAAACTTCGTTACTGGTCATGCAGCATTTGCGTACTTATGCCGTGACTTTGGATTAGAACAAAATAGTGTAGAAGATGTATTTGCCGAAGGTGAACCAAATGCGGCTCAATTGGCTGAACTCATCAAATATTGTAAAGAAAACAATATTACTACTATCTTTGCAGAAGAAATGGCTAGCCCAGAAGTTTCTAAAACTTTGGCAAGCGAAGTTGGTGCTAAGGTAGAAACTATTTACACAATCGAAAGCAACGAAGATAATAAAACATACCTAGAACGTATGGATGAAAACCTTACAAAAATTGCAGCATCTTTACAATAAGATGAACGAAAAAGCAGCCCTTATAGGGCTGCTTTTTTTAGTTCTACGCATTGTGCGTAAGATTTAAAGTTGTAATATCTATAATTTTGGGGCCTATAGTATAATATATATAATGAAAATAAATTAAAAGGAGGTCCAACATGGTTATCACTAATAGATTGGGGATTACCGATTCCCCAACATTGGCTAGAGAAGAAGAACGAATTAGTAAAAAAGCGGCAACAACATTGTTTGAAGAAAACTTACTTAATGATATGCCTAGTGGTACGTGGACTACCTTGCAAAGAATCCATACTATATTATTCCAAGATATATATGATTTTGCTGGTGCATTACGAAGTGTGAATATTGCTAAAGGCAATTTCCGCTTTGTTCCTGTCATGTATCTTGCTGAAGCAGTTAGAACCATTGAAGATATGCCGCAATCTACTTTTGATGAAATTGTAGAAAAGTATGTTGAAATGAATGTCGCTCATCCTTTTAGAGAAGGTAATGGTCGTAGTATGCGATTATGGCTTGATCATATGTTGTGTACAGAATTACAAAAGACCATCGATTGGAGTCAGGTGGATAAAGAGCAATATTTGTCTGCTATGGAACGAAGTCCAGTAAATGACCTAGAAATAAAAACTGTTCTAGCTAAGGCACTTACGAGTGATATCAATAATCGAGAACTATTTATGAAAGGCCTTGACCATAGTTATTATTTTGAAGGATATCAATTATTTAAAAGTGAAGACTTATAAGGTATAGAATTATGAATGGTATGTTTGGCCCATATATAGAAAAATGGATGCGTTTTATCACTGTTAAAAATATGTTGTTATTAGCTGTGGTATCAGCAATTATAACTGACTTGGGATTATATATATTAACGCTAATTATCCCAAAGAGTCCATTTTTTAAAACATTTATTTGGGAGGTTATAGGCCCTATAGAACTTGAAGCAGTTCCTCTTATAGGATATGTGCTTGGAATTGTAGCGTTTGTTCTTGTATCTTCTGGTATTTTATATGGTATTTTTAAGGTCTTTAAGGGGCAGGTTACATATAAGCAACTTGTGGCAGACATGCTTTTAAATAGTTGTATTACTAGTTGGATTCATTTGATTTTCGTACTTTTTGCTGCGCCTATTTATCTTTTCTTGGATTTACATACTAAAGGCGGATCCGGTGGATTAAGCACCATAGAACTATTTAATGTCATTATCATGGCGCAACTGATGTCTAAGCAATTTGGATTGAGTCCTTGGATAACCGGTATTGCATTTTATATCGTATCCTTTGTCTTTGGCATAGGTGGCATTATGTTGTCTATGTCTCTTTAAATACATATGTAATGGAAATGTTGATAGATGCTATTAGGTGTCTATCAACTTTTTTATTACTATATTTGTTTGCATAATTTACAATAAATTTATATTTAATTTAAAAGTGTATTATGATACAATGATAGAAATATATGTGCTTTTGATGTATTTGGAGGGGAACATATGGAACGAAAATGGTATTTAGATCTTTGGGCACTTATTAGAGCGCCATTTAAACGTGGCATTCCAGAGATTGTTGAATTTGGTACAACTCAACGAGGGTTTGCATGTGCCATGGGTATGCTTGTTATTAGTATGCTTGTGAGTTGGATTATACAAGCGGGGATGTCCTATTCCCTAGGTGCTTCACCTTTACAGCTAGGAGCTGCGTTGGGAGTCATGGCTGGGGCAGGCTTTTTTGCACTAGTCTTTTATGCATTAATTGCATTTGCTATATTAGCCATTTATTCAGTGCTCTTTAGTTCAGTGGCTAATAAATTTGGTGCTCATACTAATTATGAGTCTATACTAAAGATTTGTTGGTATGAAAGTGCATATTCTATGTTCATATCCCTTGTTTTATCGATTATTCAAGTGATTTTGATTCTTATCATTCAAGGGTTAAGCTTAGATATTTACGCAGATGAGACTCTTTTGTATATCATTAGTTTCACCTATATTATTTTAGAAATTGTGTTATACATTTGGTATTTCTGGTTGAGCTTAACACTTATGGCACGTCAAATCGAAAAGGGACGTCTAGCAACATTTGGTATTGGGCTTTTGGCATCTTTAATTCCAGTAGTCCTTATTGGTATTTTGGTAGGCATGGTTATGCTTGCTACATCTAGATAATTACATAGTATGAAAAATATGAAAGCAAGGTATGAATATACCTTGCTTTTGTGCTATAATGATGAACAGAGTATGAATTAAAAATAAAATAATTGTTATAAATTCGTAATCGTTGTGTTGTGTGATGCATCATTCTATATAGAATGGTGCTATTCTTGTTGTGTAAAAGGTGGTGAGAGGCATGATGGGAGGTTTATTAGAGTTCGTTTATCGCTTATTAAACCCCATTGAAGAAAAACATCCGCGCATGTACCACTATGATGTTACCTATGGTCAGCTTGTATGGATGCTGGTATTGTCCCTCATATGTTATCAATTTACCATCGTTGGTGAAAGCGTCTATTTAGACGCTATACGCGCATTTATACGTAATTCATCACTTTTGGTAAAGTGGCAATTGTTTTCGCTTCCCGTAGGGCAGCATGAAATACAAGTCTTTTTTGAGCAGCTAAGTAAACCTCGTGAGTTTTGGAATGTAGGTCGTTTTACGTGGGTGATTTTAAAAGCGGCGCTTATGTCTGGTATCTTGATAGGTTACGCCGTGTTGCAAAAGCGTAAGTTCCACATTCGTGGCGTAGTAACTGGTGTTTTACACATGATGGCCTTTGCTCAACTAGTAGTAGCTATGATTACTCTGACGGCGGGAATTATGTTAATCCTTACGTCCATACCAATTTTATTGCAAGCCGTTATTGGCTTTTGCATGATTGTTTTATGCATTCTTAGTACTGTATTGCTACTACAGACCATGGGGCGTATAGCCGGAGCATGTATTAATGGCAGTTTTTATGAAGGACTAAGCATTATGTTAATTGCTATTTTAGCATCACTATTATGTGAAGTGCTATATACATTAACTCGATAATATATGAGGAGTATTATGACTTGGTATAAGGACATATTACATTTATTTACAAAATTGAGTGACAGATCCTTTCAAAATATTATTAGAAATGGAACCTATACTCGAGCTATACTAAATCTTATAATATCTACAATTGTATTATATGTAACGACCTATGCTTTGCCGTTCATAGTGAAAGCTGTGTCTCCCTTATTAGGCATAAAACGCATGACTGGTCTCACACATTTTGATCTAGTTAGTGCTTTGGCAAATGCATCCTTTTTAATTTTTCAAATTATCATAGGTGGCTTTGTTATATGGCGATTACTAGTGTTACTAGGTGGTACTGGTACCTATAGAGGTGTAATTCGTAATTATATCTATGGCTTAGCTTATACGAATGCACTGCGTACCGTAGTATTAGTGTTGATCCATATAGTGGGGCTCATATTATTTTATCTATCTATGCCGAAATATGTAGGGGATATGGCCTATCTTGTAACCATGTTTAGTCAGTATTATGCTGTCTTTATTGGGGCCCAGCTCATGCGCCGCTATGTGGAACTAGGTATCGTAAAAACATATATTATTATGTTTATTGTGGCGTTGCTATCAGTGTCAGTATTGCCTCATTGGATCCGATTTGTACATACCCTAGTTAAATAATATAAGACTGTAATGTAGTATAACCGCAAGATGAAAGTCTTGCGGTTTTTTTATCGTTTAATTTATATTAAAATTAATTATATATAATTTAAATCTGGGAATTTATGATATAATTAATTCTATAGTGTAGTTGAGAGCGGAGTTAGTTATGGATACGACATTTTTACGAGAAATATCCCTGCTGGTGCGTTCACCGAAGAAGGGGATCGATGAAATCTTCTGGTTTGGTACCTTAGAAAAGGGAATCAAAGCTGGCCTCGCCGGTTGGTGTGCCACCCATATTTTGGGATTTGCTTTAGGCATTATACTATTACCATTAGCCATGACCTTTGGTGGTTTTTTATTTGGCTTTATACCAGCTGTATATGGCATATTTTCTATATTGAGAGAGATTTTAGGCCTTGGAATCTATTGGTTTGTAGGTAGCTTTATACTTTGGAAATTACTGAGCGTTCTTTTAGAGCGTGAATTTGATTTCCAGCAAGTATTAATGGGCACTGCCTATGTGGAAGGCTATACAGGAGCACTTGGATTAGCATTAATTTTGGTATCTATTATTTGCATTTATATTACGCCATTTTTAATGATCCTATTAGTTCCCTTAGCATTAGCTTACGTTGGTGCCGTTATCTACGTAGCTGTCATGCTTTTATCTCGGATTATGAAAGTAGAGCCTATCACTGTAGGCGCTGTATATATAGTTCTATATATTATTAACCTTTTATATAACTGGATTATGCGCATACTCTTTGCGTAAATATATAAGACCTCCTAGTTTTATACTAGGAGGTTTTTATTATTGTCTTTAGACTGGTTCGCGACGTAGTCGCGAATCATTAAACCACCCGC